>JASICF010000186.1 GCA_030044775.1 Candidatus Sulfotelmatobacter sp.
GCGGCGCGGGACCGGAGATTGGCCCCGATTCGACGCTGGTTTTTGAAGTCGAGCTGGTCAGCATCAAGCAGCCGGAGAAGCCGGGAGAAAATCCCGAGAAGAAGCCAGCGGATACGGAAAAAAAGCCGGATGCGCAGCAAAACCCGAGTCAGCAGAAACAGTAGCGCTCATTGATGTGCTTAATAGACGAGGGCGAGCGTTCGGCTCCATGATCGCCGACTCGCCTTGCAAATCCCCGCGGATTGCGCGCGTCCTGCCAATCCGGCGTTTCTATGTAGTAATCTGGAAGTTAATTCCTGATCAAGAAGGGCTTTATGGCGCACACCGTTTTTTGCGTTAAATTTCAGAGAAACATGCCCGGGCTGGATGAGCCTCCGTTCGATAACGACCTCGGCCGCAAGATCTACGACAATGTTTCTCAGGAAGCTTGGCGCATGTGGAGCGAGCACTGCAAGATGCTGCTCAACGAATATCGCCTGAATCCTGCCCGGCGAGAGGATCAGGAAGTGATCGTGAAGCAGTTGGAGCAGTACTTTTTCGGCGAAGGATCGGCGGTGCCGAAGGAATACGTGCCGCCCACGAAGTAACACGATTGCTATATGCCGGACGGTTGGTTCGGAGCGATTTTTCGCCAGCGTGGCGCGAACCCTACGGGTGCTCTGTTTTTCCATCCAGCAGATTCAGGGCGTGGGGAATGAGTTCGATCACAGATTTCAGGGATTCCACCGCTCCCCTGGGGCTGCCGGGGAGATTCAGGATAAGAGTTTTTTCGTACACTCCGCAGACCGCGCGGCTTAGCGCTGCGAACGGAGTGGCTTTTGTGCCTTCCCGGCGCATCTGCTCGGCGATGCCGTCAATCAGGCGGTCGCAAACCGCTTCCGTCGCTTCCGGGGTCACGTCGCGCGGCGCAAGACCTGTGCCTCCCGTGGTTACAATCAAGCGCGCTTTCGGCGCGAAGTGAAGCAAGGCGTTCTGAATCTGCATAGAATCATCTGGCACGATCTGAGTTGCCACAACCCGCAAGCCCGATCCCTGCAGCACATCCACCACGGCAGGACCGGAAACATCCGCGCGTTCGCCGCGCGCGCACGAATCGCTGACCGTAATTACGGATGCGGTGAAATCCGACGCCCGGTCGCCACCGCTATCAGCTGTCGAGCAGGACATCTTCTTCCTCTTCGCGACCGCCTCCGCTCGAACCGGCGGCGCTCGGAGTCGCAGCGTTTGCCGTCGAAGCGCTCGCGCCTTCTTCAGCCGCTTCTCCGCCCCCGTCACGTTGCGATTCGTCCAGCAGACGCAGACCCTCCATGAGCAGGCCTTGAGTGTTCAACTGGGTGGTTTCCTGATCGGTTTTGCCTTCGAAGTTGAGTTCGAAATTTCCGCCGGTCCAGCGCAGGACGTTGAAAACCGCCTGATCACCGACCAGTGACCCATACGTTGCATGCTTGACCTGGCCCTCGACAAAAAACACCTCGCACTTGTCGGAGCCATTGTTCAGGCTGAGCTTGCAGCTCTTACGTCCCATCTCGAGCGACTGCATGAGATCGATGACGTTCATCTGCGACAGATTGCCGCGTACCACGCCGTCCGATGGCGCGGTCTTCGCCATCTTTTCCAGAGCAATGCGGTCGACGGTGCGCTTGATGCGGCGCGTCGCTTCTTTCAGGAAAAACGGCTTGGCAAGGTAATCGTCGGCCGCGTCCTGCGGCGAGAGGCGCTCGTCAATGTCGGCGCGGCTGGCCATTAAGATGGCCGAGAAATTTGCCGTTGCTGGGCGGCTCTTCAGCTTCTCGACCAGTTGGCGGCCATCCATGCCCGGCATGCGGTAATCGCACACGACCAGCTCAGGAGGGTCGTCCACCGCTTTAAGCAGCGCGTCCGCGGCGTCGCCGGCGCTGACAACCTGTGCGAAAGGAGCGAGCGCCTTCTGCAGCATGCCCAGAACCATCGGGTTGTCATCCACCAACAGCAGTTTGACGTCGTTCGCCATGATTATTCTGTGCGCTGTTTCTTGAGTTTACGGTCTTCCGCGTCAGGATGCCCGGGCGTGGTCTTTCGCACTAATGCGGCTTTACGCTCGTAATCACCACTTTTGCCGCCGGATTTGCGCTGTAACGCGATCTCTCGAATCTCGATGCTTTTATCGATCCCCTTCACCATGTCGTAAATCGTCAGAGCGCAAATGCTGGCTGCCACCAGAGCTTCCATCTCGACGCCAGTGTTGGCGGTGGTTGCCACTTTGCTGGTGATCGCGACGCCATTCTCGCACAGGCGCAGGTCCACATCAATGTGCGACAAAGGGAGAGGATGGCACATGGGAATGAGATCGGCTGTGCGTTTTGCGGCCATCATTCCGGCGACGCGTGCAACTTCGAAAGGATTTCCTTTAGGATTTTTCGGCAACGCTTCAAGAACCGACTGCGGCATTTGCACGAACGCACTCGCTTCGGCTTCGCGCCGGCTAGCGGACTTCTCGGAAACGTCAACCATGCGGGCGCGGCCAGCGGAATCGTAGTGCGAGAGCTTCGCCATGCGGAATCTCTATCTTACATGTTCAATGCAGCAGAATCGTCACCCATTGCCCCGCAGAAAGGCATTCGCGATCAGGCGGGACGACGATGTAGCAGTTGGAGCGAGACTGGGCAGCAATGTCTCCGGAACCTTGCCAGGACACAGCTTCGACGTGCGAGTCTGCATAATCGCCGGAGAGAATTGCCGGCAGAAATCGCGTGAGGCCGGGCTTGACACGGATCTCTGCCTTAAGCCTCGACTGAACAAATGGAAGCGGGCGCGGCCGCATGCCTGCCAGCGCTTCCAGCAGGGGCCGTGCAAAGAGCTCAAATGTCACCATGGTCGACACCGGATTGCCGGGAAGGCCAAAGAAATACTTGTGCCGAGCTTTCTCGAAGGCAGAAGCGCCGGCATCGCGTAACACTCTGCCGAACACCACCGGTCGACCGGGCTGGATTTTCGCGCCAGTGAAGAAGAATTCCGCGTTCAGTTCCCCCAGGACTCGTTCGACCAGGTCATATCGTCCTATTGAAACTCCGCCGGTCATGATTAGCAGGTCGGATTGAAAGCCTTGCTCAATGAGTTCGCGCAAGCGGCGTGGCTCGTCAGGTGCAATCGGCAAGACGAGAGCATCACCCCCGGCTTGCTGAATTTGCACGGCGAGCGAGTAACTGTTGGAATTCCGAATTTGCCAGGGCCCGGGAGCCTGGTCAACGCCGACGATCTCATCGCCGGTGGTGAGAATCGCCACGCTAGGTCGAGTGAATACGCGCAATTGCGACTTGCCCACCGATGCCGCCAGGGCAATCGCCGATTGGTTGAGGAGAGTGCCGCGATTGAGCAAATCCGAGCCGCTTTTAGCTTCGGCTCCTTGCGGAACGATGTTCTCCCCGCACGACGCCGTTCGCACGATTTCGACAATTCCGGCTTGCTGAGTGGTGTACTCGATCATTACGACGGCGTCGGCTCCGTCTGGAACGGGCGCCCCCGTCATGATCGAATAAGCTTCTCCCGGTTCGAGCCTGCGCGGCTGATCACTTGGGCCGGCCTTGATTTCGCCGATCACTTTTAGTTTCGCAGGAGGATCTTCGATGTCGGCGGAGCGCACCGCGTAGCCATCGCGTGTGGAGCGGGGGAATGGAGGGATGTCGCGGTCGGCGGTGATGGGCTCGGCTAAGACGCGGCGCGCGGCTCGGAGCAGGGTTACAGTTTCGGTGCTGGTTGCGGTGATTTGAGAAGCATGGTGTTCGACGGAGCTACGGGTATGTTCGAAAGTACGGATCAGAGACTCGGCCGCTTCGGCGCGCATGGAAAGATGATAGAACAAGGTCACTTCGGCGGCTAAGGTCGCGCTCTCCCGCGTTGCCGGCTCAACCGCAAGGCGTGACTTTGACGGGGTGGAATCTTTTGCCCGCCATTTTTCTCTAAGCGCGAATGGCTAGAACCGTTGCCTGGCCGGTTCCGCGCCGAGGACCATGGGTTCCCCACTAAAGACCGTCCACATCTCGCCGTTGTGTCGATATTGGAAGATGCCAGCTCTCCAATCCGACAAGTTGTCATGAGGGCAGCCGCTAGAGGAGACCAAACTCAGTCTGGCTCGAATACAGCACCGCGACCGAAAAGTCTTTGGGCCCAAAGTAAAAGCATTCATCCGGCAGGTTCGCTCGCCATCGCGGGCCTTCCGATTTGGACTCGATCGTGATTCCATTTGGCGGTTTGAATCTATAAGTGATGAACAGAATCGTTTGGTGTCCTTTTTTCTGAACATCCTTTGTAACAACCTTCCCGTACACCACCATGCCATTCGCGGAAAGGTGCCGTTCGCGTATCAGCCTGATTGTGCATGCGCGTATTGCAAGGATCGCGAAGAGACAAAAGACGACTGGGAGCCAGAGCGGATACTTTGGAGTATCTATTGCGACCTTAAGGTCAGAATCATCAGGGTTGTGCGGATTGTAGAAAACCTGCACTTCTTCGCCAGTTGTCAGGGTTGGGCATACTCGATTCGACAATAGGACTTCCCGTTCATAGGTTGGTACGCCGACTGAAAATCTGTACGTGACATAGCAGTCGGTTGCCCTCCCGTGGGTGTCGGTTGAGTCCCGTTTGTTTATTATGACGCCGGCGACGGATCGGCCAGTGCTTACCAATTGCTTTCCCTTTGTGAAAGTGGCGGCCGCAATGAGCAAGGTAGGTACGCAGATAATTAGCGAGAGGAGGACAACGCCTACCAGCGTCCATTTCGCATCTTGCTCCCTGGAGGTTGTGGCGGAAGTTCGGTCCAGGAAGGCCTGGTTCCGCTTGTCGCGTAACAGGAGGGTTTCTGAAGCGGCGATCGGTTGTGGTTCTGCAATCACGTAAGAGTTCTCGTTCTCCATTTCATAGCGCCCGAACTTCTCATTCTTCGATTGCCTCAGAACGGCTGGCGGGCGATCTCCTGGCCGAGGATGGTGGCGTTGCTGGCAAAAGAGAGCCCCGTTTCGAGTTCAATCACGCGGTCACGAACGAGTTGGGCGATTTCTCCATCGAAGTGCTGCATGCCGTCCGCGCCACCGGTTTTCATGGCGTCGAGCAGGGTCTTGCCTTCGCGCTCACCTTTTTCGATGCACTCGCGTGTGCGAGGAGTGGCTTTCAGGATTTCTGCGATGGGAATGCGGCCGCTGCGATCGGATTTCGGCACCAGCCGCTGACAAATGATGTAACGGAACGATTTTGCGAAGCGTTCGCGTACGCTTTGTTGCTCCCCTGGAGAGAAAGATGAAACGATGCGCTCGACAGTCTTGGATGCATCCATGGTGTTGAGGCTGGAGAGCACAAGATGCCCTGTCTCGGCAGCTTCGAGGACGATTTCGATGGTTTCGCGATCGCGCACCTCACCGACGAGAATGACTTTTGGCGCCTGGCGGAGGGCTGAACGCAAAGCATGGGCGAAGCTGGTGGTGTCGCTATGCAGTTCACGCTGATGAATCGTGCAGCTCTTGTGATTGTGCAGAAATTCGATGGGATCTTCGATGGTGATGACATGATAGCTCTTCTCGCGATTGATGCAATCGAGCAGAACAGCGAGGGTAGAGGATTTTCCCGATCCGGCGGGCCCCGTAACGAGTACGATTCCATCACGCAGCTTGGCCACTTCCGCCAAGTGCTTCGGCAGACGAAGCGAATCAAAGTCAGGAATGGCGGTGGGAATCACGCGCATGACCACGGCGCAACTGCCGCGCTGGATGAAAATGTTGGCGCGAAAGCGGGCCACGCCGGACAGGCCGTAGGAAATGTCACAGGAGCCGTATTCACGCAAGGATGACATAGCTTGCTTGTTGTCCCCGATGAGGTCGGCGGCGATGTGGCGCGTGTCATCGGGTGTGAGCGAGACGAGTTTGGGCACTTGCACCGGAATCAATTGCCCATAAACCTGAACTTGCGGCGGACGACCGGGCGAGAAAACCAGATCGCTGATTTTATCGGCGGAGCGCAGCATGGCACTGAGCAGCGCTGGGGTGGCCACTTTACCGTTGCTGGAATGATCCTCAAGTGCAACTGAAATTGCGGCAATGCCAGCAGATGCCATGCCATCCTCGGACCATTGATTTAGGGATTTGACAGCCCCGCAGACGGGAGTTCAGGTCCAGCTTATTAGGGTTAATTTAGCGCGTCCCGTGGGGAAAGGTAAGGACGCGTTGGACATAGCCCTTGGTAACCTCGTCTGGCCTTCGTAAGGTCGGATACCCGACATTGACCGCGCGGACGGGACAAGGCGCAGACTCCGGACCTTCGACTTGGCGGGCTAAACCCGAGAATCACTGACTCTTCTTGGCGGCTTTCTTTTTCCCGTAGCCGGTTTCTACCGAGGCTCCAATGCTGGTGAGCATCTGTTTTGCGACGTCAGCGTAGGGCCCGTTGGGCTGTAATTCGAGATATTTCTGGAACGCCTCGGCCGTTCCGGAAGGGGCAACCATTTTGTCGCCTTGCAGGGTGGCCTTGCCGATCATATTCACGCCCTTTTGATAGTACGCATCAGCTTTCGTAGGATCAGCGGTAATGCATTTATCGAAAGCCGCGATGGCGTCATCCACTTTACCCGCATTCGTCAACACCGCTCCTTCGTTGTAGTAGTACCCGGCGGCGTTCTCGGGGTTGAGTTGGGCAGCCTGATTGTAGGACTTGATGGCATCGTCCGGCTTGCCAGTTTTACCCTCGGCTTCCCCCATGTTGTTGTAAAAAGCGGCGAGCCGTTGAGCGTCTTGCGGGTCCTTTTTGGTGGAAGCATCAATAGCTTTCTGCTTGAGGTCGATGGCCTTCTGATAATCGGCAATGGCTTCCTGCAATCTTCGCGTTCTCTCCGCGGGATCTGTCTGCTTCAGGGCAGAATTGCGATAGGCGTCGGCAAGCTGTGCCCAGAGAACGTCGCGCGTGGCGTCGACCTGGGTTGCTTCGCTTAGCGTCTTGATGGCCGAATCGAAGTCTCCTGCTTTGGAAGCGGTGCTGGCACTGACGATCATTTCGTTTAACTGCTTGATCGTTGTGTTCTCTTTGGCGACTTTTGCTTCCTGTTCTTGCCGCTGCTTGAGTTGCTCAGGCGTTAGGCCCTGGCCCTGAGCTTGCTTTTGCTGTTCTTTCTGCAGATCGAAATCCAGGTTGGTTTCGTCGGCCCCAACCTGAAAATGATCGATGTGAAACATCTCCTTGTTCGCTTTGGCGTCGTCAGCGTTCTTGTAAAGGACGACGTTGTAGGTGCCGGGAGTGATACCGAGAGAAAAGTATTCGCCCTTCTTATTGGTTTTGAGCGTGTATTTCTGGCCGTTATCCTGGTTGGCATAGACCACCATGCCGTCGACGACGGGATTGCCCTGGACGTCTTTGCAAATGCCTTTCACGGTCCCCGCTTGCGAAAAGAGCGGCGGGGCGGAAAGCCCAAGCATTAACAGAACGAGTACCGATACTGCAAAATGCTTTTTCATGACGGCCTCCCGGCGCACTGACTGGCAGAAAGATGATTGCTGATGGTGGACTGAAACATCGACGCAAGCCACAGAGCGATTTTCCGATTCGACATGATGGGTACGAACGAACGCACCTTAAAGATTCTCCGCACCAGTGTACGGAATCGGATCGCTGGCTCCGGCCGCAGTAAAGGCGCGCAGGCGAAGCACGCAGCTGTCACAAATCCCGCAAGCCCGGTCCTCACGACTGTAGCATGACCAAGTTAAATCGAAGGGCGCGCCCAGTTCAAGGCCCAGCCGCACAATTTCAAATTTGCGCAGGTGAATGAGCGGGGTCAGGATTTCGATGTTTCCGTGTTTTGTGCCCGCTCGAATGACCTGATTGAAAGCCTCGTAATAGGCGGGGCGGCAATCGGGATAGCCGGAGCTATCCTGTTCGACCGCGCCAATCAAGATTTTTGTTGCCCCAAGAACCTCGGCCCAGCTGACTGCCGCGGAGAGAAAGTGCGCGTTACGAAAGGGAACGTAGGTCACGGGAATCTCGTCGCCGATGTTTTCGGGGGTGGGCACGGCAATGGTTTCGTCGGTGAGGGCAGATCCGCCGATGGCGCGAAAAAGTTCGTTGCGGATGACGAGTTGGTCGTGAACGTTGAGGCGGCGGCAAATAGCGAGAAAGGACTGGCGCTCGCGTTCTTCGGTGCGCTGGCCGTAGCCGATGTGCAGCGCCGCGGTATCGTAGTCACGGGCGGCAAGCGCAGCGCAGACACAGGAATCCATGCCTCCACTGAGGAGAACGACGGCGCGTTGGCGGGAGGGGGACACGCTGGATTTGTGACTTCTGATTGTCGATTGCTGATTACCTTCGATACCATGCACGCACAATCACCAATCAACAATCAGAAATCGACAATGATTCACACTCCTTTCAGCGCCGGATCCCAGATGAACTTGTGCATTTGCAGGCTTAGACGTGCGGGAACGTTATCGGCGAGCATCCATTCCGCTAATTGCTGAGGATCAAGCAGACAATGCGAACTGTCGCGGGAACCAGTTGCGTCTTTTCGAAAAGCCGGCGAAAGTAGAATCGCGTTTACGCGCCTGGTAAGATCGTGCTCGCGAATAAACACCCGGGCGAATGCGTAGTCTGCGCGACTGGCAAGTACGAATTTGATTTCGTCGTGAGGCTTTAAGGCTTGCAGATTCTCAAGATTAAAGCTCCCGCCTTCCTCTGAATCGGGACATTTCACATCGACGATCTTTATCACCTCATCCGGAACTTGGGCTAGTGGCCGCTCTCCGCTGGTTTCAAGCAGGACGCGATAGCCTGTCTCCAGCAATTGCCGCATGAAAGGCAAGACCTCGCGCTCCTGCAGCATCGGCTCGCCACCGGTGATTTCGACGAGGCCCCCGTTCGGACTGAGGTGCTCGACTGCAGCCACAGTTTCCTGCTCCGACATTTTGCTGCCGCCGGTGAAGGTGTATTCGCTATCGCACCAGGAGCAGCGCAGATTACACCCAGTGAGACGCACAAAGACGCAGGGAAGGCCAGCGTAGGTTGACTCGCCCTGAATCGACTTAAAAATTTCTGTAATCTGCATCACTCGCTGTATTTTGCGGTCGTGGTTTCGGTCTCAAATACGGTGACATCTTTAACTCGGACACGGCCGTTGGTTGCGGTTTTCAGCCGGGCGTTTGATTCATCATAGAAATACTTCGCCAGATTCTCCGCCGAGGGATTGATGATCGTAAACGGCTCGATATCGTTGATCATCTTGTGATCCAGACGCTCGATGACATGGCGCATGACGTCCCGCAGATCTTTGAAATCGAGCAGAAGTCCGGCCTTGTCGAGCTCTGCTCCAGCCAGTGTGACGCGAATCTTGTAATTGTGGCCGTGCGGATTCTCGCACTTGCCCTTATAGTTACGCAGGTAGTGGCCAGCAGCAAATGAATCGTCGACGGTGACTTCGAACATGGATTCCTCAGCCCGCCCGCGAGAATACGCGCGGGTAACGGCCATTAGGTAAAACATTATTGTAACGCGAGGATGGCCGAGAATTGCCGCCTTGACGGCGCGTGCGCGGTCCGGTTAGCTTGCCTAGTCGTTCTGTGGGCCATCGAATCAGGAGCAATTATGATGCGGCAGGTGTCGATATTACTGGTTTTCGTTTCCGCAATTTTCCCAGCTGTTCATGCACAAAACACCCCCGACACACAGGAGTTCTATTTAAAAGAGCATTACACGAAATATGAGTACCGAATTCCAATGCGAGATGGGGTGCATCTTTTCACCGCCGTGTACGTGCCGAAAGATACGTCGCAGGCGTATCCGTTTCTCATCAATCGCACGCCTTACAGTGTCGCGCCCTACGGCGTCGATCAATATCGCAAGAACCTGGATCCGTCCCCGGATTTCTACAAGTCAGGCTATATTTTCGTGTTTCAGGATGTGCGCGGCCGCTACCTGTCAGAGGGAACGTTTGTCGAGATGCGCCCACACGTCGATGTGAAAAAGTCAAACAAGGACGTTGACGACTCGACCGACCTTTACGACACGATCGATTGGCTGCTGAAAAACGTGCCGAACAATAACGGCAGAGCCGGAATCTGGGGGATTTCGTATCCCGGATTTTATACCTCGGCGAGCATCATCGATTCGCATCCCGCGCTGAAAGCAGCCTCGCCGCAGGCTCCCATGACCAATTTGTTTATGGGTGATGACGCCTATCACGGCGGCGCATTTATGCTGAATGCGAACTTCGGGTTTTACGCGAGCTTCAAGCCGCAGGAGAATCCACAGTTACAGCCGAAGGTGCGCGTGCCTTTCGATTACGGAACCACGAGCGCTTACGATTTCTATTTGCAGGCAGGTGCGATATCGAATCTCGACAAATATCTGGATGGCAAAAGCTGGCTGTACGACGATCAGATGCGGCACGACACGTACGACGATTACTGGAAGGCGAGAAATCTGGCGCCGCACATGAAGAACATTCACTGCGCAGTGCTGACCGTGGGCGGATGGTTTGACGCGGAAGACTTGCAGGGTCCGTTCAGCACGTTCCACGCGATCGATAGATTCAATTCCGGAATCTTCAATGCATTGGTGGTTGGGCCATGGGTGCATGGCGGGTGGGGCCGCTATGATGGCAATCATTTAGGACGGGTCGAATTCGCCTCAAACACCGGAGAGTTTTACCGGAAAAATATTCTGTTTCCGTTCTTCGAACAGTATTTGAAGGGAGCGCCCGATGCAAAGCTGCCGAAGGCCTTTGTATTTGAAACAGGAACAAATGTGTGGAGGCGGTACTCGCAGTGGCCCCCGAAGGAAGCGGAAACCAAGACCCTATATCTACGCGCGGGTGGTGAGCTGTCGTTTGGTCCGCCAGAGGATAAGGCGACAGCTTTTGATGAATATGTGAGCGATCCGGCCAAGCCGGTGCCTTTTGTAAATTATGTGTCGAACAGCGTGCCCCAGGAATACATGGATTCGGACCAGCGATTCGCCGACAGCCGCACCGATGTACTGACTTACGAGACGCCGGTCTTGCAGCAAGATGTGACCATTGCAGGCCCGATCACGCCGAAGCTGTTTGTTTCGACGAGCGGAACCGACTCGGATTTCGATGTGAAATTGATAGACGTTTATCCTGCGGATTATCCGGATAGCAGGTTTGATGTGCCGAAACCGGAGGATAAAGATAAACCCCGAACGGATGTTGGGCCGCCGGAATTCAAGATGGGAGGGTATCAGCAACTGGTGCGAGGGGAGCCGTTTCGCGGGAAGTTTCGTCATAGTTTTGAGAAGCCGGAACCGTTTACACCGGGAAAAGTGGAGGAGATCGATTACACCATGCAGGACGTGAATCATACGTTCCGGCAGGGCCACCGGATCATGGTGCAGATTCAGAGTTCGTGGTTTCCGCTGACCGACCGCAATCCGCAGACCTTCACCGACATTCCATTCGCCAAGCCCTCGGATTTTGTGAAGGCTACGGAGCGCATTTATCACGATAAGGCGCAGGCTTCAGGAATTGTTGTGGGGGTGGTGAAAAGCCCGGGAACGGATGAGGATTCGCAGTAACGGGAATGGGAACGAGTTCGAGAGGAACTTTCCACCGATCGCGTTAGCGAGATCTAATTGGCGACCGGTCGGTTCGGCAGGTATTCTGGGAAGAGAAATCAATGCCAAAGATCAGTTCAGGTGGTCGAGTTACTATTCCTCTGCAGATTCGCGCCGCGCTGCGCCTTCGCACGGGTGACCATGTTGAATTCGTAGCCATGGAGGACGAATTCGTGATGGTTGCCGCCACACCGCACAGGGAGCGAAGAGTGGCTGCCCTCAGGACTGGAGGCTCGGTTGGTGCGTCGAGTTCTGCGGGGAGGACTTTGTCAGGGCCGCGCAAAGCTAGAGTCATCGTCTCGAAAGCTGCGATGTCGGCAAGCCACTCACTATAAGCTACTGTCTTTCGAGTTTGGAATTGGCACGGAGAAAGTTTTCCGCCGCAGCCCTAAACAAAGATCTGGCGTCGGACAAATCGGTGTCATCCCGCTCCAAAGAATTCTTCCAGCGCGTGCAGATCCGTAGTTTTCCGGTAATTCGGCAGACTCTCAATGAAGACGCGGCCGTACTGTTTTTTCAAAATGCGGTTGTCGAGCAAAACCAGCACACCGCGGTCGTGGAGTGAGCGAATCAGGCGCCCAAAGCCTTGTTTGAGCGTGATCACCGCTGCGGGAACCTGGTAATCGAAAAACGCATTGCCGCCGCCAGAGTCGATAGCCCTTACCCGAGCGGCAACAACGGGATCGCTGGGCACCGCGAAGGGCAGACGGTCGATAATCACGCAGCTCAACTGTTCCCCCTGCACATCTACCCCTTGCCAGAACGAGGAGGTCGCAAAAAGTACGGCATTGGGGGTGACGCGAAATTCCTCAAGCAGTGCAGTTTTCGGCGCGTCACCCTGCCGAAGCATCGGATATTCGATCTCGCCCAGCAGCCGGTCGTAGGTTTCATTCATCTGGGCGAAACTGGTAAAGAGAACGAAAGCGCGGCCGCGAGTGACCTCCAGAATTCCGCGGATGCGATCGGCCGCCTTCGCCGTGAACTGCGGCGTGCGCGGGTCGGGCAGGTCGGGCGGCACATAGAAGAGAGCCTGACTCTGATAATCGAAGTGCGAAGCAAGAACCGATTCGCGGGTGTTTTCCAGTCCAAGGCGCTGGCGGATGTAGTCGAATCCGCCGCCGACGGCGAGTGTGGCAGAAGTGAGCACGACGCAATCGAGTTTCGACCATAGGCATTCGCGAAGGATCGGCCCGACATCGATGGGCGTGGCCTGAAGAAAAACATTCTGGCGGCCCTGCGAAACATCTTTGAGATCGCCTCTGTTCTTCTGCGGCGAAGGTGTTCGCGCGCGTCCACCCCGGCGCTCGATCCAGAAAACCGTGTTGCGGTCATCAGATTCCATGGCGAAGCTGAGGTGCGCCTGAATTTCGTGTGTGCGCCGAATGAGGCTGAAAATCTCTTCCGGTTTTTGGGAGAGACTCTCAAGTTCACTTGTCAGGCGAGTCAAAGCCTGATTCAAAGCAAGAAATTCTTCTCCGTTTTCTTCCAGAAATTCGCGTCGGGAGTCGAAGGCGAAGCGGCCTTCTCCTGGCGGCAAGAGCGAAAAGAAAAACTGCGATTTTTCGCGCAGGCTTCCGATCGCGCCGGAAAGTGAAGCTGACAGGATGCGGTTGTGCTGAAGCGACGATTCTACGTCGCGGGCGAGATCTTCGATACGCAGATTGCCCACAGAAATTCCAAAATAGTTTCCGGCCACGTTTTCCAGTTCATGGGCTTCATCAAAAATTACGGCTGCGGCTTCGGGCAGGATTCCCGCGTCGGCTGCCCCGTCAGCTTGCAGCTTAATAGCAAGATCGGCAAAGAAAAGGTGATGGTTGACGATAATAATATCGCTTTCCATGCCGCAGCGGCGCATTTCGGTAATGAAGCAACGCTCAAACTCGCTGCACTTTTGCCCGGTGCAGGCTTCGGCGCGGGCATCGAGCTTGTGCCAGAGTTGGCTGGCCTCGGGCAACTCAGCAAGCTCGGCGCGGTCTCCGGTGGCAGTGTTCTTTTCCCAGACGGCAATGGCGCGATATTGCTCGATCTCTTCTAGCCCGCTTAAGACCGGGGCGTTCGTCAGGTCGTAGAGCTTTTTCCGGCAGAGATAGTTGTTGCGCCCTTTCATGTAGCACACAGAAAGCTGCCGAGGGCTTTGCTCGCCGAACAAGGCGTGTTCGAGAAACGGAATGTCTTTATAGAAGAGTTGTTCCTGCAGGTTTTTTGTTCCAGTGGAGATGATGACGCGCTTGCCGGAGCGAATTACCGGCAAGAGATAGGCGAGCGTCTTTCCGGTTCCGGTGCCGGCCTCGACAATGAGATGACGTTTCTCCGCCAACGCCTGTTCGACGGCTTGCGCCATCTGCAACTGGCCGCGACGGAATTCGTACGCTGGATGCGTGCGGGCGAGCGCTCCACCGGGAGCGAAAAACTGGTAGAGGGATGTTTCCTGGGCGGCGCCGGGCTTGCGTGCGACGGAGATTGATCCGGGCTGGGAAACGAAGGACACGGAGTCTCTATAATAAACATTTCCGACTCTGCACACCGGTGCACCAATTTTGACTCATCCCGCCTACAACTCGGCGAGTATTGTCGCTGTTCGCGGAGCTCGTATCCCGACGCTTGCGATCGTGGGCCGGCCGAACGTGGGCAAATCCACATTGTTCAATCGAATTGTGGGTTCTCGGCGCGCGATCGTTGGCGACGAGCCTGGAATTACGCGAGACCGTCTCTATGGCGACGCCGAATGGCGGGGGCGGGGGTTTCGAGTTGTTGACACTGGCGGAATTCTGCCGGAGGACAAGGATTTCATTCCCGCAGAAATTTTCCGGCAGGCACGCGTCGCCCTGGACGAGGCGATGGCGATTGTGATGGTTGTGGATGGACGCAGCGAACTCGCAGCACCCGATCTGGAGCTGGCACGATTGTTGCTTCGGACGGGCAAGCCGCTGTTCCTCGCAGTAAATAAAATAGATGGCGAAAAGCAAACCGCGCTAGTCGAGGATTTTCACCGCTTAAGAATTCGCGATATGTTCGGGATTTCTGCGGAGCATGGCCGGGGTGTGGACGACTTGCTGGACGCGGTTGTTGAGGCATTGCCCGGAGAAGAGAAGCTCAGCACAGAGGACGCGCGGGGCATGGACTACGCCGCACCAACCACGGAAGACCAGGGATCGATGGATGAAGGTGAAAATCAAATTCGGGAAACGCGGATTGCGATCATCGGGCATCCAAATGTCGGAAAGTCAACTCTGCTGAACGCCTTGGCGGCTTCCGATCGTGCAATTGTTTCGCCAATTCCGGGAACCACGCGCGATGCGATCGATGAAGCTCTCGAACGCAATGGACAGAAGTTTCGATTCATCGATACTGCGGGGATCCGACGCAAAGGCAAAACCCATTTTATGGCGGAGAAACTTTCGGTGGTGATGGCACGGAAACATCTGGAAGGGGCAGACATCGCTCTGCTGGTGATCGATGCGACTGAGGGGGTCAGCCAGCTGGATGCGGCTATCGCGGGATATGCGCACGAGAGTGGACGCTCGGTGATCATTGTGGTTAACAAGTGGGATCTGATCATCAGCGCAGCGCCGAGGCCCGGAAGACCATCGAAAGCCATGAAGATTCGGGAGAGCCGTCGCCCGGGCAACCGTGCGGCTTATGAAGAGCGGCTGCGATACGATTTGAAGTTCTTGAATTATGCTCCAGTCGTTTTTATTTCGGCGAAGAGCGGCAAGGGTATCGAAAAGCTTTTCCCGCTTATTGAAAAGGTCGCTGGAGAGCGCAGGAAACGAATTTCGACGGCAGAGATGAACCGCTTTATCGAACGTGTCGACTTCGAGCGCGCCTCGGTTCCGATGCGGCAGAGAGTGAAGATTCTCTATATGACGCAGGCGTCGGTTGCGCCTCCGACGTTTATATTGTTTACGAACCGGGCGGTGAAGCTGCATTTTGCCTACGAGCGTTTCCTTGAAAACCGGATTCG
The DNA here is from genome assembly GCA_030044775.1 of Candidatus Sulfotelmatobacter sp. Lineage (GTDB taxonomy): Bacteria > Acidobacteriota > Terriglobia > Terriglobales > Acidobacteriaceae > Sulfotelmatobacter. Next base: position 15,539 of record JASICF010000186.1, read on the forward strand.
CGAAGCCTTTGGATTCTTGGGGACACCGATCCGGATTAAAAATAAGGCGAGAAATTAGGCAGGCGCTCGGTGTGGCGCGTGTACTCTGGTGTTTCTGCGAATGAAGATTCCCGGGAAACGATTGCTGGTAGGGTTGGTCTGCGCCGGGTTGAGCGGGTGCGCATCGATTGGTCCGCCACTGCCGCCGTCGCTGGAGTTGCCGAAGCCGCCCGCCGATTTGCACGCCACCCGCAAGGGCGACAAGGTGACCTTGACTTGGACCACTCCTCGCCGCACCACCGACCGCCGAAGCGTGCGATATCTGGGAAACGCGGAGATTTGCCGCGGGCCCGACCCGGTCCTCAAGCAATGCGGAAAACCAGCAGGCGAATCTGCTCCACCCGAGAAATCCGGAGCAACGAAAAAATCACCGCCGAGATTGGCTGCGTCCTATGTTGACACCTTGTCCTCGGCGATTGAGCAAGAAAATCCGTCGGGCTTCGCCACTTACGCCGTTGAAGTACTTAATACTGCCGGGCGAGGCGCCGGGCTTTCCAATCAAGTTCACGTGCCATTGGTTCCTACTCTGCCGCCGCTCAGCGGTTTTTCGGGCGAGGCAACGGCGCAAGGTGTGCGGATTACGTGGAAATGCCCGCCCGTTGGCGGTACACGCACTCCCGGAACGACCTATTTGTTCCGTATCTATCGGAACCCGTTGTCGCGCGCGGATACGAAAAAAATCGCAGAGATTGATGTCACAGATTGCGTGGCTGGACCTGCAACGCCGATTCAACTGTCGGGCCAGGCTTCGAACACGGCGTCGAATACTTTGCAGGGACTGAACCCTGTTGTTACTTCATATCTCGATCAGACCTTCGAGTGGGAAAAAACTTATTACTATCACGGTACGGTTGTCAGCGTAATTGCCGTGTCCGGAAAGGCGCCGGTGGAAGTCGAGGGCGACGACACATCCGAGGTAAAGGTCTTTGCCGACGACGTTTTCCCGCCTGCCGTGCCAACCGGTTTGCAAGCCGTATTCTCCGGTCCGGGACAGCAGCCGTTCATCGATCTGGTTTGGACTCCGGCGACCGAAGCGGACCTTGCCGGGTACAACGTTTATCGGCGCGAAGCGGGAAGGATCGCGGAAAAGCTCAATTCCGAACTGATAAAGACTCCAGCGTTCCGGGATACGAAAATTGAGGCAGGCGCAGAATATTTTTATTCTGTGTCGGCTGTGGATTTGCGCGGGAATGAAAGTACGCGATCGGAAGAGACAAGCGAACGAGTGCCCTCAATCGTAAGCGTTGTTCGTCTGGTTCGTCGCGGTTCTACCGGCTACTTCTTCGCAAATTCGCTGCGATGGCGGCTGTAGAAAACGTAAATCAGCAAGCCGAGAACCAGCCAAACGATAAACCGTACCCAGGTGATGACGGTCAGTCCAAACATCAGGCCACCGCAGAAGAGCACTGAGATCAACGGGAACCAGGGTACGACGGGAACTCGGAAGGCGCGCTTGCGATCAGGCTGCCGGCGGCGCAGGATGATGACGCCGAGCGAGACCAGGACAAAAGCGAAGAGTGTGCCGATGTTGGCGAGGTCGGCTGCGTCTCCAATGTCGACCAACCCGGCTGGAATTCCAACGGCGAAACAGGCAATCCACGTGGACCAGTGAGGGGTCTGATATTTCGGATGGACTGCGGAGAATAGTTTCGGTAGCAGGCCATCGCGAGACATGGCATACCAGATGCGTGCCTGCCCGTACTGGAACACAAGCAACGAAGAGATCATGCCAGTAAGCGCTCCGATCACGATGACCGAGCGGAAGAGTGGATGCACGCCCAGATACTTCATCGCATAGGCTACCGGTGCTTCCGCGGCTGCTCCTGAGACGAAAGTCGTGTACTTCATCATGCCAAGCAGGACGACCGCAACGCCGACATAGAGTATCGTGCAGACCACCAATGACATGATGATGCCGAACGGCAAGTCCTTTTGCGGATTGCGCGACTCTTCGGCGGCGGTCGAGACTGAGTCGAAGCCGATGTAAGTGAAGAAGACGATGGCGCCGCCGGTAACGATGCCTGCGAAGCCCGAGGGCGCGAACGGCACCCAGTTGGCGGGTTTAATCAGCATTCCGCCCACGACCAGGAACGTCAGAATTGCGCCGATCTTGATC
>JASICF010000187.1 GCA_030044775.1 Candidatus Sulfotelmatobacter sp.
CTACTACCTCGGATTGGACCGGAAGGCTGCTCAGTTTGAACCAGGCACTGCCCGCGAGCAACGGCAGACGCTTGGAGTCAATGCGCACGAGACCGCCGGTAATTTCTTGCTTCTTCAGGAAGGAGATTTACAGTTCGGAACTTTCGGATCGGGGCGACTGCTTGCGTGGAAGTTCGCCCAAGGGCTCTCTTACACGCTTCCCCGAGTTCCGGATCATCCGGTTCTCGGGCTTCAGGGAGCAATTTCCAGTGGCGACAAGAACCCGCAGAAGGTGGACCTCCAGACGTTTTACCCGCTGTTTCCTTCAGGCATGTACTACGGGGACATGGTCTTCACCAGTGGATCGCTCAACGCTATCGTTGCTCATCCCAGTGTTGGATTGCAGCTTTCGAAAAATATCTCGCTGAATGGCGAGAGCTTCTTTTTCTGGCGACAAAGCACAGCCGACGGCTTGTACTCCCAATCCGGCATGTTCCTGCGCACCGGAGAGACATCGCAATCGCGCTACGTTGGCGCGACCCAGGACCTTGACATCGGCTGGCATGTGGACCGACATACCACCTTGCGACTCCTGGCGGCATATTATGAAGTTGGGCCATATCTTCGCGAAACACAGCCTCCAGGAAAAGACACGACCTATTTTGCGGCGATAGCGAATTACACGTTCTAAATCTGAAGTGATCCCATGGTCAAGCAAAACCGGCGAATTTCTTGGCGCAGCGCCAGGTGTAGATGGTGGCGTCGTGCGATACGTCGGCGCACGGCCTCGAACGCAATGTGAAGTCGAATTTCCTCTGCAACATCGGCTACGGCGACCCTGCGAAGCTTATGCCGCGGGGTTCGCGGCTCGACTTGAGCGAGGCATGCACCTTATTGTGAGCGGGGTGCCTGCGCGTGCAATCAGGAAGTCAGGGGCATGAACCCGAATTATCCCAGCACAGAACGGTACTTCTTCGTAGCAAGAGCGTCGGCGCGCTTCCCGATCTTCTTCAATACCCGCTCAACTTGTTCCAGTTCTTCTGAAGTAACGTCCTGGAATGCACCTTTGATGAGTGCCGCGTGCCGGCGAAAGAGAGGAACGAACATTTGACGCCCTTTTTCAGTCAGAGACACTGTCCTTACCCGACGATCTGCGCTGCACTCTACCCGGCTGACAAAGCCTTTCTTGTATAGGCGATCCACCGCCACGCTGACCGACCCTGGGTTGAGGTAAACCTTGGGGCCGATCGCATTTACCGGCATCGGCCCCTTATGCAGCAGCACTTCGAGAACTCGAAAGTCAGACTCCCCTAACCCCTCTTCGGCGAGTGCTTGAAGGAGATAACGTGACATGGACTGCCAGGCCTTCAGCATGATGAGCCAGGCATGAAGCGCTTCCGGAGGCTGTTTGCGTTCTTCCATAAAAATGTGAATCCCACGATTATACTCGGCATCATATATATCGATGTCGATAGTACTTGTATCGATGCATAGTTGGATTCACCAAGGAGATCTTTCCATGAAAATCGCTTCCACTGTAGCCCGTTACCTGTTGGGATCCATCTTTTTCGTGTTCGGCTTGAACGGCTTTCTGCACTTCATTCCGACGCGACCGCCGGCCGGAGTTGCGGGCCAGTTCTTCGCCGCGCTCTATCTCTCTCACTACCTTGTCGTTATCTTCCTCTTGCAACTCGGACCCGCGATCCTGCTGCTTTTCAACCGCTACGTACCCCTGGCGCTGACTTTGCTCGGTCCGATCGTGGTCAATATCGTGTTCTTCCACTTGCTGATGGCGCCAAGCGGACTACCGATGGCCTTTGTCGTCACGATTTTGTGGATTCTGACGGCGGTTTCGGTGCGCTCGGCCTTCCGGGGTTTGTTCCAAAAGACCTACACGCCGCACGGAGTCTCGGCCACTGCCTGATTTCTGGCAAGAGCGGTTCTAGCGACTGCAGACAACGAAAGGAGATAACACTATGACGGACACGACCGCAGTTCGAGCACAGACTTCGACCACTACCTGGAACATCGACCCGGCTCACTCCGTGGCGGAGTTCAAAGTCAAACACATGATGATCGCGAACGTGAAAGGCCAATTCTCCAAGGTTTCGGGAGCTTTGGTTTTCGATGAATCCGATCTAGCAAACTCTCGCGTCGAAGCCTCGATCGAGGCGGCCTCGATTCATACGCGCGATGAACAGCGGGATGCGCACTTGAAGAGTCCTGATTTCTTTGATGTGGCGAAGTTTCCGACCCTGACTTTCAAATCCAAGGGCATCAGCATCGTCAGGGATGGAGAACTGGCGGTCGAAGGCGACCTCACTATCCATGGTGTTACGCACAAGGTCCGCTTTGCGGTGGAAGGGCCAACGCCACCGACCAAGGATCCCTGGGGCAATACGCGAGTTGCCGTCTCTGCGACCACAAAGATTCATCGCAAAGATTTCGGCTTGACCTGGAACGCTGCCCTCGAGACTGGCGGCATTTTGGTTGGAGACGATGTCACAATCACTCTGGATGTGGAATTCGTGAGGGCCTAACTGCGTCGCGATGAAGGCCCGATGGTGAACTGGAAAGCGGCACGAGGGGGTAAATGAGTCTCATCGGGACAGAATATGAACACGCA
>JASICF010000188.1 GCA_030044775.1 Candidatus Sulfotelmatobacter sp.
TGAAGCCCGGCAAGGGCGCGCAGATGGTGCGCTCGGCAGGCGGAGTGGCGCAGTTGGTCGCCAAGGAATCCGATTATGCGCTGGTGAAACTGCCCTCCGGCGAAACCCGCAAGGTTTCGCAGGATTGCATGGCGACGATTGGCCAGGTGGGGAATCTCGATCACGAAAACGTCACCATCGGAAAAGCAGGCCGCACACGCTGGCTGGGATGGCGTCCGGTGAATCGCGGCGTGACGATGAATCCGGTCGATCACCCGCACGGCGGCGGCGAAGGCAAGACCTCGGGCGGCAGGCATCCGGTGACGCCGTGGGGCCAGCCGACGCGCGGGTACAAAACGCGTAACAACAAGCGGACGGATAAATTCATTGTGAACCGGCGGTCGAAATAGCGCCGGAGAAAAGCAGGTTCCTCACTGGCGCATTGCGCGGGTTCGGAATGACAAAGTTTGAGGGTTTAGCGAAGAGCTAGGAGCTGACAGCTAGAAGCTGATTCTATGGCACGTTCAACCAAAAAGGGCGCATACGTGGATGGATACCTGATGTCGCGGGTCGAAGCCATGAATTCGCGCAACGAGAAGAAAGTATTGCGCACCTGGTCGCGGCGCTCAACCATCGTTCCGGAAATGGTGGGACACACGATCGCGGTGCATAACGGCAAAAAGTTCATTCCCGTGTATCTCACCGAGAACATGGTGGGCCACAAGCTGGGCGAGTTCAGCTTCACGCGACAGTTTAAGGGACATTCGATGAAAGCGGCGACCGAAGTTGCTGCCAAGCCGGCGGGCATTCCGGGCGGTCCGGGAGCGATTGCGCCATCGGCCCCGGCAGCCGCGCCGGCGGCGCCGAAGGCATAAAGGGAGAGGCGAATGGAATTTCGAGCCGAAATGCGCTACTTGCGAGTCTCGCCGCAGAAAGCGCGCCTGGTGCTGGATCTGATCAAGGGGCGCAGGGTCGAAGAGGCGCGCAATACGCTGCTGTATACGAAGAAGCGGGTCGCGGCGCACGTGGGCAAGCTATTACAATCGGCGCTCGATAACGCAAATTTCTTGAGCGCGGAGAAAAATCTGGATGTCGATATCGACAATCTATATGTGAAGAGCGCCATTGCCAACGACGGGCCGCGAATGAAGCGAATTCGCCCGGCGCCGCAGGGACGGGCGTTTCGCTATCAGCGGCGAATTTCGCATATCCAGCTGGTTCTTGCAGATCGCAATAGGGGATCTATTTCGCCTGCGAGCGACACGGGCAGTGCAGCACCGGCTGCCGCTCCTAAGCGCAGGGTTCCAGTGGCGAAGAAGGCGGCGGGCAGGACCGGAAAGAAAAAGACTGCGGGAGCCGGCAAATAAAGCAGGTTCCTCACCGGGCGTTTCGCCCGGTTCGGAATGACAAGGGTTGAAGAGGTTTAGGAGATACGGATGGGTCAAAAAGTTCATCCTTACGGTTTTCGGCTTGGCTATACCAAGCCTTGGAAGTCGCGCTGGTTTGCCGAGCGCGACTATGACAAGCAGCTTTTCGAGGATGTGAAGCTGAAGGCCGAGTTGAAGGAGAAGCTCAAGTCGGCGGGCGTGAGCTCGATTGAAATCGAGCGGCCAGGCAATAAGCTGCGCATCATCATCAAGACGGCGCGGCCGGGCATTATTATCGGGCGCAAAGGCGCCGAGATTGACAAGCTCAAGGCCGAATTGCAGGGACGCACCAAAGGTAAAGACATTTTTGTTGATATTCAGGAAGTGCACAAGCCGGAGCTCGATGCGCAATTGGTTTCGGAAGCGATCGCGTTGCAGCTGGAAAAGCGCGTGGGCTTCCGCCGAGCAATGCGAAAGTCGGTCGATTCGGCGCTGCGGTTTGGCTGCAAAGGAATCAAGGTTCGGGTGAGCGGACGGCTGAACGGGAATGAAATCGCGCGTTCAGAATGGTATCTGCAGGGGCGTTTGCCGCTGCATACCTTGCGCGCCGACATCGAATACGGATTTTCCGAAGCGCGCACCACCTACGGCGTGATCGGCGTGAAGGTTTGGGTTTATAAGGGCGAGATTCTGCCGACGAAGAAGCGCGAAGAGAAAACGGCGGTGGGGGCGTTCTGAGAGGAAGCGCGCCCAGATCCTTCGCGAGACAAAAGGACAAACTGTCTCGCTCAGGATGACCAATTGAGAGCTGATTTATGTTGATGCCAAAAAAAATAAAGTACCGCAAGCAGCAGCGCGGGCGGATGACCGGCAAGGCCTGGCGCGGCTCGACGCTGGCGTTTGGCGACTACGGCCTGAAGGTTCTCGAACCGGGATGGATTACCGACCGTCAGATCGAGGCCAGCCGCGTGGCGATGACGCGCTTTGTCAAACGCGGCGGAAAGATCTGGATCCGGGTGTTTCCCGACAAGCCGGTCACCAAGAAGCCCGCCGAAACCCGTATGGGCAAGGGCAAGGGCGCTCCGGATCATTGGGTGGTAGTGGTGCGTCCGGGAAAGATTTTGTTCGAAATGGAAGGCGTTACCGGCGCGGACGCGAGCGAAGCCATGCGTTTGGCATCGCACAAGCTGCCGCTGCGCACGGCATTAGTCAAGCGCGAGGCGGCGCACTAAGAGCCGCGAGCCACGAGCAAAGGTGGTATTGGGAGAAAGCAGTCGCGAGGCCGATGATTGCTCGTGGTTCGAAGCTGAGGTTTTATGAAAGCAGACAAAATTCGAAACCTAACCGAAGAAGAGTTGCACCACCAGGAGCGCGATCTGGCCGACCAGTTGTTCAAGCTCAAGTTTCAGTTGAACATGGGGCAGACCGAGAGCCTGAAGAAGATTCGCGGGCTGCGCAAGGACA
>JASICF010000189.1 GCA_030044775.1 Candidatus Sulfotelmatobacter sp.
TTTACCGCGTAGTTATTCGTAATGCCGTTCGGTGCGGGCGGTGGAAATCCGTTCTGCAGCGTCAGCTCTCCCGCGACAGTTTGAATATTTGTTTCCGCCAGCGAAAATGGCGGCTGAAACGCCAACTGCTGCACGATCGTCTGATACGCTCCCGTGTTGTAATTGATGCCGTATCCTCCGCGCACGACGGTCTTCGAAAGTGGCTTCCACGCAAAGCCAAGCCTCGGCGCAAAATTGTTCCGGTCTGGATGCATCAGGCTGGCCGGCAACTGTCCGTTATATGGCGAAACCTGTCCCGGCAAGACCAAAGCCACAACAGGCTCGCCCAGCGCCGGATTCAGCACTCCGGGGGAAAGATCGAGATTCGAGATGCGATTGTTTTCTTCCGTGAGCGGCGATACGTATTCATAACGCACTCCGAGATTCAGGGTGAGATTGCCGCGCACTTTCCATTCGTCCTGCACATACAGGTCCCAATAATTCCCGGCGAAGTGATAATTGTTGTACCCATATTGCAGCGAAGTTTGCTGCGGCAACCCGAGAAGAAAGTCGGCAAAATCGTATCCGGTGTCTGCAACGGGATTGCCGCCGACGATTTCCGATGTGTTCAGCCCGGTGAAAGTGAATGACCCGCGCGCATTGCTATCGGTTTCCGTGTTGAGCTGTACGCGGCGGAAATCGCCGCCCCAACGCCAGAAATGCTTGCCGTGGCTCCAAACCACATAATCGGAAACCGTGTACGTCTGGTCGCGCAGCAGTTGCGGATTCGTATCCTGCAGGCTGGCGAAGTTTGTGAACGTCAGATTCGGCAAGCCCCAGTCGAACGGATTGTCCGAAATTCCCGTAATTCCCAGATCGCCCGCGATATCGTCGTTAAACGCATACAAATTTTGCGCACGCGTGCGGCTGCGATTGAAATCGAACCGCAGGCTGTTCGTCAGTTTTCCAATGCTGCGCACGTATCCGATCGGCACATCGAAACTGCGCACAGTCGTGCTGCCGCCTACACTGGGAAACGGATTGGTAATGGTCGAGTTCGATTGATGGTAGTGAAAGCCGAAGGTCAGATTGTTACGCGGAGCATTTCGTCCCCGGCCCCGTCCGAACATCGGCGCCGAGCCAAAGCTGTGATTCACTCGCACATTCAGATCGTCACTGTTGTTCGTGGCGGTCGTTACGAACCGGAAATTCTGATAACTACCCGGCAGATTCGGCACGGGAATATAGGCGAGCAGCCCGGCCGCAATTGGATTGATTTTCGGAATCGTATCGTTCGGGAACGGCGTGTTCGTCGCAGGATCGTAGATTACCGCCGTCTGCCCTGCTTCCGCGCCTGACGTGTAAGTAGTCTGCGAGAAATTTCCTTGCCGCTCGAGCAGGGTCGGGACCGTGGAGAACTGCTCGTAGGGATTTTCTCCATACTTACCGTTGAAATTAACGAAGAAAAAAGTTTTCGCTCCACCGTGGTAAATCTTCGGAATGTTTAGTGGTCCTCCAAGCGACCCGCCAAAGCTGTTCTGAAGGTATCCCGGATTCACTGGCGGTTCGCCCGTAAGAGCATAAGGTGCCGCGTTCAGCGCCGAATCGCCCACGCCGTAATAAATCGAGCCGTGCGGATGATTAATATCAAAGCCACGTCTCCCTATAATCATGCCTCCGCCACGCCCGCCACCTCCGCCAAAACCTCCGCCGCCTGGTCCGCCGCCCCCGCCCGGCCCACCAAATCCGCCCGGCGCTCCGAAACCTCCACCCTGCTCGCGCGCTTCATTGATGCGCTGTTCCAGTTCCGGACCGCTCATCGAATTAAACGGATTCGATGTATTGCCCGTCACCGCAATCGATTCCGTTGCGCTGTTCGGGTCGATGCCCGGAACCGGCATTCCTGAGGGCACAATATCGGCCATCGAGTTCGCCCCCGAATCCTGGCTGGTCATGTTTTGAAATGCCTGCAAGCTTTGAAATCCCCGCTGTCCCGAAGCGGAAGCGTACTGTCTTCGCGGCGCAGGACTCGCCTGCGTGCGCGATAGCAGAGTCAATTCGAAGTTTTCCTGCTCATTGGTATGCGCCGCATCGACGGTGACCTCCTTCTTTGCGTTGGCGAATGCAGTCATCTCTAACGAAACCGTGTAGCTGCCGTAAGCCGGAACGGCAGCCGAATAACTGCCATCGACATCGGTCCAGGTTTTGATAGTTCCCGCGGACGAAACACTGGATGATGAAGAACCCGCCGGCGTAATCGTCACCGTCGCCCCCGGAATCGCCATGTTGCCTGACTTTACGATGCCATGGATCGTCCCGCCCACAGCTTGGGGCTGTGTCTGTCCTTTGGCGGGACCCGGATCCACCCCGAGGAAGCACGAGGCCGCAAGGCAGACGAGAACCCTGACGATTGCGACCCTGCTACGTTCCATACTCAACTTGCGCCCACAGCCTCCAGATGCTGGAACTCGCGCCCAGTGATGCGATGATAGCTTTCGGCGCGGTCGCATTCTGTAAAGTTTTATCTATTGATTGGGCTCAAGCGGGCGATCTGAGCCTGCTTTTTACATCTCTAAATCGTGGCACGGCATTGCGTCTGCCTGTGCGATTGGGGGTTTTGGGCCGGATTTCGTTCTCCCGCTCCCGCGTGATCACGGTTTGCGGAGTTGGCCGCGCAATGTGACAATATCCCAATGCGAAAAACTCTGACCACAGCCATCACCCTATTTGCGGCTGGACTACTGCTGGCGGTAAATATTCTGGCGCAGCAAAGCTCATCCTCAGCAACGCAAACTACGTCGCCCTCATCGAGCGGAACATCGCATGCCTCCACGGCAAAAAAGCCTGCGACGACCGCAAACCACGCGGCCCCGCTCACTCTCAAGACGGATAAAGAGAAGTTCAGCTACGCCCTCGGCATGAGGATGGGAGCCAATTTCAAGAAACAAGAGGTTTCGGTCGATCCGGCGATCCTCACGCGGGGTTTGAAAGATGCCCTGGCTGGCGGCAAGACGCTGCTCACCGAGGAGCAAGCACAGACAGCTCTGATGCAGGTACAGAATGAATTGCGCCAGAAGCAACAAGCCAAGATGCAGGCGGAGGCAACTGAAAACAAAAAGCAGGGCGAAGACTTCCTGGCTGCGAACAAGAGTAAGGAGGGCGTAGTTACTCTTCCCAGCGGACTGGAATACAAGATACTGACCGAGGGTACCGGGCCGAAGCCCTTGGCGAGTGACACCGTCGAATGCAATTACCGGGGCACACTGATCGATGGCAAGGAATTCGACAGTTCCGCAAAGCACGGCGGTCCGGCAACATTTCCCGTGAGCGGAGTCATTAAAGGATGGACCGAAGCGCTGCAGCTAATGCCGGTCGGCTCGAAGTGGCAGCTGTTCATTCCTTCCGATCTGGCCTACGGCAACCGCGGCGCGGGACCGGAGATTGGCCCCGATTCGACGCTGGTTTTTGAAGTCGAGCTGGTCAGCATCAAGCAGCCGGAGAAGCCGGGAGAAAATCCCGAGAAGAAGCCAGCGGATACGGAAAAAAAGCCGGATGCGCAGCAAAACCCGAGTCAGCAGAAACAGTAGCGCTCATTGATGTGCTTAATAGACGAGGGCGAG
>JASICF010000190.1 GCA_030044775.1 Candidatus Sulfotelmatobacter sp.
TGAAAACACCGTATTCTCATTTGTTCGATCTCTCAATCACACGCGAATTACCTTCGAATTTTGTGTTTGAGGCTTCCTTCGTAGGGCGCTACGCCCACCGCTTGCTGCAGGAAGAAGACCTGGCGGAACCGACGAATCTGAGAGACCCGGTTGGCGGTCAATACTATTTCCAGGCGGCCCAGGCCCTTGCGAGGCAATATTACGCGGGGACGGATATTTCAAAAATTACACCTGCGCTTGTTGGACCTTACTGGCAGCACCTTTTCCCGGCTGCGGCCGGCCCGGCGGCTACTCAGATTTTTGGATGTGCGCCAAACAAGAACGGGATTACGACGGTTACCGCGACCCAGGCAATGTACGATTTGTTCGATTGCTACGAGGGCAATGAGACCTCAGCCCTGGAACTTGCGGACGCACCGGGCTTGATCAATCCAGGAAACCTCTGCTTCCCTGCCTGCGCGACGATTAACGGCGTGCAAACCGATGGCTATGACTATTACTCTCCTCAGTTTTCGTCAATGGATGCATGGCGCAGCATTGGCAACAGCGCCTACAATGCGGGCCAGTTCAGCCTGCGCCATCGTGCTAACGGCCTGGAGTTCGATCTGAATTACACTTATTCCCGATCCATAGATGATGGCTCGAATGCCGAGCGGATCAGTACATTTGAAGGCGGAGGATTTGCGAGTCAAATCATCAATTCGTGGTTTCCTCGACAGAACCGCTCTCCCTCGGACTTCGACACGACACACATCATCAACGCCAATTTGGTTTACGATCTGCCGGTCGGGCACGGCAAGCGCTTCGGTGCCGGCATGCATTCATTCAGCAACGCTGTACTCGGAGGGTGGACCGTTTCCGGACTCTGGCGCTGGTCTACTGGATATCCCTTTACTTTAATCAGTCCCGAATGGGCCACCAACTACGATCTGGAGACTCCGGCCGTGCCGGTCAACTATGTGCACCCCCAGACAGGCAGTTTCATCGTAAACCAGGCCGGTGGCGGCACGGGGCCGAATGTGTTCAAGGATCCCGGCATCACAGACCCTTCCAATCCTAATGCCGCCATCAATCTCTTTCGCCCGGCTTATCCAGGTGAAGGTGGCGTACGCAACTGGTTGCGCGGACCCGGAACATTCGATATCGATACCACACTGACAAAGAGCTGGGCGGTCCGAGAGGGGCAGGCAGTGAAGTTCAGTTGGTCGATGTACAACGTAACGAATACAGCTCGCTTCGATGTTGGCACGATGCAGCTAAATGGCAACGATCAGTTGTCGGCGGTGACCAGCTTCGGGAACTTCAGCTCCACACTTTCCAACCCTCGGGTGATGGAGTTCATGCTGCGCTATGTTTTCTAATGTGACGATGTGGAGCAGATCGGGGTTCTACGCCAGCGGCGAGTCGCTCATGCGGAAGCGGGTGCGCACGTGCTCGGAGATAAGCTCAATGGCGGACCGGTTTTTGACGGGATCAGTCTGCGCCAGATAGCGCATCGCTTCGACGAGGAGGCGTTGCCCATCTACGTAGCGAGGATCGGAAGATCGCTCTCTTTTGGCGGGCCGACCTAACTTGGGCGGAACTGTGATCGTGAAAACCTTAGCCATGTATGAACTCGAATGAATACTTGATGACGTAAATAAACCCTTTGTAGCAGTATAGCGTTCGGGATTCGCTTTTCAGTACAAATTCTCTGCTTTGGAATCAATCAGTTAACCCCTCGGCGAGACAAACTGCGTCTTCTTGTTGGTCTTAAGCTGAAACAGATCATTGCCGATCTTCGCCGGTATCTTTACATCCGAATATTTCGCGGTTCGCGAATCGCCCTGCGGCTGTTCGAATTTCTGTTGCACGGAAATGCCGCGGCTCAAATCGATCCATAGAAAGATTTTGGGAAAATTGTTGCGCACCTTCTCGCTCTTCGGAATCAATTGCAATTTCGCCGTCGACTGGCTATCGACTTGCTCTTCTCCCAGGTAGGTCACGTCGAAGGCCTTCACCAAATCCTGCCCACTTCCGCCGAAGCCCAGCACCAGGTAGCTTTCGATTTCGTTGCGATTGGCGCCCGTCGAATATTCCATCACCTGATTGATGTTCGGCTGATAAACCTGCAGCTTGCCATCTTTGTACAGCACGTCTTTACGGTCAGGTTGCCTTACCTCAGCCATCATCTCGATGTCGCTCCCGTTCTTGCGGTAGTAAACGGTTCCGCTCTGCGTGTCTGTTTCGTCCACCACCCTCTGATATTGCTGCCAGACAAAGTTCGCTTCCGCGCTGTGGAAGTTTGCGGCGGCGGCATCCATTTTCATCAAAACGCTGTCGAATTTTGCGCGATCGGTCTGAGCGAACGAAGTCAACCCGAGCAGCAGAATACTGGCAATCGAGAGCGCGAGCGTCCGTCTCACGGTGTTCGCTTCACCCACACGCGATACTCTTTCACTCGCCCCTTGCCGTCGGAGACCGCCTCATATCGCGTAATGGTCACGTCGCCGGAAATCGGCTTGATTACCTGCAGCAGTTTATCGCTGAGGGCGGCATTTCCAGTCGCCAGGGTAGAAACGTCAATCTGATAAAGCAACCCTGCTGCTCCGTTGGAATTGACAACCACTCCCGCAGGATGCTGATTGGAGGATCCCGGCTCATCGTTGAAATTTATGATCCGCGGCGCGAAGAATACAAAGATCAAAATGAGAGTGACCATGATGTCGTAGTGCAGGGTCCCGCGTTCATGCTGCCACAGAATGTAGCTGCGAATCGTGGGCCATATGCCCTTTATCGGCAAGGGTGGTGCGCTGCTGGAAGCGGTGCTGATCTCTATACTCGACACGTCTAAATAGAGCTCCCTTTCTTGCCACTCAAACGCTTAGTCCGAACGCGCGTCATTTAGATGCCACAAGCTCGAGCTTCGCAGCCGGAAATCAGAAACTTCTGGGCGTAATCCTATCTGCTCCAATGTAGCTTCGCAATACCTCTGGAATCAGTACGCTCCCGTCGGCTTGCTGATAGTTTTCTACAATCGCAACCCAGGTGCGGCCAACGGCCAGGCCGCTGCCGTTGAGCGTGTGCACGAATTCGGTTTTATTTTTCCCTTCCGGCCGATAACGGATATTTGCCCGCCGTGCCTGATATGCCTCAAAATTCGAGCACGAGGAGATCTCGCGGAACAATTGCTGCCCTGGCAGCCACACTTCCAGGTCGTATGTTTTTGC
>JASICF010000191.1 GCA_030044775.1 Candidatus Sulfotelmatobacter sp.
CGTAGCGCGCATACAGGACACCGCCGTCTTTTGTGCAAACGGTTTGCGGACGGTCGGCGGGATAATGCTCGCTGCAGCGAGTACATTCAAGGTGAGTGGGGCGCGGCACGCAGAAAGTCTAACAGGCAGAGCCGGAAGGTAGTACAGGTCAGCGAATGGCTATAGTGATGTAGCAGTTATTGCTGTCCGACGACAGCTGCCGGCAGGAAAACGATCGCGACTTCGTCCCGGTAAACCGCGTGCCAGCCGGTGCCCTCAGCCAGAATGTTGGCCAGGGCTGAGTTTGTTGGAATGACCAGACAATGGGCGGGATACAGCCGCAGAAAATCTTCCCAGCCTGGCTCGACGTGCACGGTTTTCAAATAGGAGCGCAGGAACGACTCTCCGTAAAAATCGTGGCGATCGTCCAGGACGACCTTCGATTGCGGATAGAGGCGATAGATAAGATAACCGCCCCAGCTGTCGGGGGAAAAAACTGGGCCTGGCAAATTCTCTTTCTCGATGTAGTTCACGGCCGCGACCGGAAAGCGCTTGGGATTGAATTGCGCGTCGATCATGGTCTCGGCTCCGAGTTTTCCGTGGTGCGCGACAATCCAGCAGGCGAAGGCAACTACTACGACGGGCCAAAGATAGCCGCGCAAACTTAATTCGATGGTTTGCATTCGGCGAGGAAAACCCGCCCAGTTGAGATTGCCGGGTTGTTCGCCGCGCTTTGCAAGGTGCGCGATTTTTTGCGACAGGCGTGGTCCGATTATGAGAATCAACAAGAGCGATGAGATGGGAATATTCCGCGAGGAATACAATCCCGAGTAGACGGCAAAGAGCACGATAAGTCCATAACTCACATTGATCTTTCGCAACTCGGCGCCGGCGGTCGCCAAAGCCACAAGCGTGAGCAGCAGTAAAAACGCGAAACATTTCTGCGCGACAAAGTGGAAGTTGGGCGATTGAAATTCGTCGATGTGATCCATCAGAAAGCGATTGGAAAGATAGCCGTAGATGTGCGTGTAGAGGTGGAAGCCATAGGGGTTTATGAGCGTTACGGCGCCGCTGACGACGCCGACGAAGGTCATTTCCTTCAGGCGGCCGAAGGCGCGAGTCTTCAGTAGTCGTTCGTCGAAGCGATCGCTCCCGGCTCTGAGCCACTGCCACAGGGCGCTTAGCCAAAAACTCGCGAGAAGCACAAACCCGATCAGAAATCCGCCGTGCAGGTTCACCCAAAACAGCATGGTGACGGGCAAAAGCCATAGAGAGACTCGGCTCGAGCTCATATCTGCAGGCTCCGATTTGCCCAAGCCAGCAACCGAACAGCCTTCCCACGAATCCTGGACGGCAAACCAGAAGAAGGTAAACAGCCAACTCATCACGTGCGGGCGGGCGAAAAAATGGATCATCGACGCACACACCGCCAGCAGCACAAGAAAGAGCGCCAGCAAAACATTGGTTTGATGGCGTTCCAGCCGCCGGAACACGAGCCAGAAAGTCAGAGCAATAACGAAGGCTGCGAAGACCACTACGCCGTTCAATCCGGTAAGGCTCGCCGATGTTCCGGCAATCACATCGAACAGCCACTCCCACGCGAACCAGGGATGGCCGTTCATGCTGGAGGAGAAAGGATCGAAATGCGGAATGCGGTGCGTTGAAAGAATCGCCTGGCCGGTGCGAATGTGCCAGCCGATCCCCGCATCGCCTAACAAACGCGAAGAAAGATTCGTGAAGACAAGCAGGCAGAACAGGACCAGGAAAAACAAGTCGCTGCAAGAAGGCAACACCCACCGAATCCACGCCGGGCGCAGATCCCCCTTGGCAATTTTCGCCTGACTTGTTGAACCGCTTGCCATCGGGCTGAATCTTATAGAGTAGGCTGATGAACGGCAAGGCTGAAGCAAACGCGGCGCATCGCGTGGTGATTGTGGGAGCCGGATTCGGCGGACTGAGTGCGGCCGAGTCGCTCGCGCGGTCGGCTGCGCAAATCACGATAATTGACCGCAGAAATCATCATACGTTTCAGCCATTGCTCTACCAGGTCGCCACGGCCGGACTTTCGCCAGGGGAAATTACAGCGCCGATTCGCGCGATTTTAGGCCGGCACAAGAACGTCGAAGTGCTCATGGCCGAAATTACAGAGGTCGACCTGGAGAGGCATGTGGTACAGGCTGCCGACCTTGAGGTTCCCTACGATTCGTTAATTGTGGCGGCAGGCGCCAGCCACGCGTATTTCGGTCATAACGAATGGGAGGAATTTGCGCCTGGCCTTAAGAATATTGAGGATGCTCTCGAGATTCGCCGGCGCATCCTGCTGGCCTTCGAACTTGCCGAGCGCCAGGCTTCCACGGGAGAACATCTCGAGCCTCTGAACTTCGTAGTGGTCGGTGGTGGACCAACGGGAGTGGAACTGGCGGGCACTCTGGCCGAAATCTGCCGCCACTCGCTGGCCGGAGAGTTTCGCGCGATCGATCCCGCGCGCGCCCGCATTCATTTGATTGAAGGCGGCCCGAATGTGCTGCCCACCTATCCGCCCGATCTTTCCCGCAGCGCGCGGGAGCAACTGCAGCGGCTTGGGGTTGAGGTGCTCACCTCATCGATGGTGTCGAAGGTCGAAGCGGGCGCCATTTATATTGGCGAAAAGCGAATGGAAGCCGCGGTTATTTTGTGGGCTGCCGGAGTTTCGGCCTCGCCGCTCGGTAAGAAGCTGGGCTTGCCGACGGACCGCGCAGGGCGCGTGCTGGTCAACTCCGATCTGAGCATACCGAATCATCCCGAAGTTTTCGTGATCGGAGATCTTGCTTCCTTGAAAGATGCCCGCGGAAATCCGCTTCCCGGCGTCGCCCCGGTTGCCATCCAGCAAGGGCGATTCGTGGCGAAGATCATCCGCCACGAGCTCACCCGGGGAATGCAAAGGACCCCCAGCGCAAATGGGCGGGAGCCTTCACGCCCTGTCTTCCGCTATCACGATAAAGGAAATCTCGCAACCATCGGCCGCGCCGCGGCCGTTGCGGAAATCGGAAGATTTCATATCTCAGGATATTTCGCCTGGCTGACCTGGCTCTTCGTTCATATTTTCTTTCTAATCGGTTTTCGCAACCGCATTCTGGTTCTGATTCAATGGGCTGCGTCGTATCTCACCTTTGAGCGCGGCGCCAGGCTAATCACCGGCAGCACGAATCTTCCCGGCTGGCACGGCTTACGTCGGGAAGTCTCCGAGGCACAGGCAAGCCGGCAAGAAATATCCGCGGCCGCAAGAAAATAGAGCGACAATATTGCTGAAGGCCACGTCAAGGTCATGAAGAGCAAGCTTTCGCGCATCGTCTTTGCCGCGCTGGCAACGTTTTTGCTTCCCAGCGCCTCTTTCGCCGAGGTGCTGAAAATCGTAGTGGATGATACGATCCAGCCGATCAGCGAAGAATACATTGCGAGAGGAGTCGCAGAAGCCGCTCGCCGCAACGATCAGGCATTGCTGATCCAGATGAATACACCTGGAGGCTTGGTCGATTCGACGCGCGCCATCATCGAGCAAATCACCAATTCGAGTGTGCCCGTGATTATTTACGTCTCACCCAGCGGAAGTCGCGCAGCCTCGGCGGGATTTTTCATTCTGGAGTCGTCCGATATTGCCGCCATGGCGCCGGGTACAAACACGGGAGCCGCGCATCCCGTTGTCCTCGGCGGTGGCAACATGGACGATGTGATGAAGGAAAAGATCGAAAACGATGCCGCCGCACTCATGCGTTCAGTGGCGGCACGGCGCGGCCGAAACGTAGCGATCGCGGAAAGCACGGTTCGGCAATCGAAATCCTTCACCGAGCAGGAAGCGCGTTCGCAGCATCTGATCGACTACGTCGCCTCCAGCCAGGAAGACCTTTTCGCGCAGATGAAAGGCAAATCATTTAAGCGGTTCAACGGGCAGGAAGTGACGCTCGATCTTGTCGGGCAGCCTGTGGTGCCTTTCGGAATGACGCTGAAAGAACAGATTTTGAATTACCTGATGGATCCAAACGTCGCGTTTATTCTGCTCGCCATCGGCGCACTCGCCCTCTACGCCGAATTTACCCATCCAGGAGCGGTGATACCGGGAACTGTCGGGGTTGTCTTCATTTTGGTTGCGGCTTTTGCTCTCAATCTTCTGCCGACCCGCTTTGCCGCGCTGGTGCTGATTTTAGGAGCATTTGCCCTGTTCGCCGCCGAGGCAAAGTTCGCCACCCACGGAGTGCTCACCATCGGTGGAATTGTGCTGCTGACCCTCGGCGGATTACTCCTGGTGGATGCGCCGATTCCACAAATGCGCGTCCACCTGATAACCGCGCTGAGCGTGAGCATCCCGCTGGGTGCGATCACGGCGTTTCTCATGGGAATCGCACTCAAGGCTCACCGCAATAAGCTGGTTTCCGGGTCCCAGGGGATGATTGGGGAAGTGGCGGTGGCCCAAACTAATTTGTTGCCTCGCGGCAAGGTATTCGTCCACGGCGAGATTTGGGACGCGGTTTCTTCCTCCGATGTTTCCGCCGGTCAGGCGGTCGTCGTCGCCAGGGTTGACGGTTTGCTTCTTCGCGTGGAACCGCTCACTGTACCGAAGCCTTCTCCCGCGATTCTGTAACCCGCACCATCGCAAGTAACCACCGCCGATGCGAATTCCGCGTCAGGACTGTCTGGTTGCGTTACAATCCGCCTCAGAAGCAGAAGACCTCAAAGAACTGCGGAAGTGGAGAGCGGCAGAGGAGCCAGAGCGATATGCTACCGTTTGAGTTTGGCTTTACCAGTGTCGTTGTCATCATCGTCATCCTCTACCTGCTGAGCTCCATCAAAATTCTTGCGGAATATGAGCGGGGAGTAATTTTTCGCCTGGGACGCCTGTTGCCGACGGCCAAGGGCCCCGGCGTAATCCTGGTTTTTGCGCCAATCGACCGCATGGTTCGAGTCTCGCTGCGCCAGGAGGCGCTGGAAGTCCCGCCGCAAGACATCATCACGCGGGATAACGTCACGTTGAAAGTAAATGCCGTCATTTTTCTGCGGGTGATCGACGCCAACAAGGCCGTGTATGAAGTTTCGAATTACGTTTACCAGACTTCACAGTTTGCGCAAACCACTTTGCGGTCGGTGCTGGGCGAACAGGAACTGGATGAACTTCTCGCGCACCGGGAAAAAATCAACCTGCGGCTGCAGGGCATTCTCGACCAGCACACTTCGCCTTGGGGCGTGAAAGTGACAAATGTCGAGGTGAAGCAGGTCGATCTGCCGGAGTCGATGTTGCGCGCGATGGCGAAGCAGGCGGAAGCGGAGCGCGAGAAGCGCTCGAAGATTATCCACGCCGAGGGCGAATTTTCCGCGGCGCAGCGACTCGTGGACGCTTCCCGTTTATTGGCTACCGAGCCGGTCAGCGTCCAGTTGCGGTATCTGCAGACTCTGACCGAGATTGGCGTCGAGAAGAATACGACCGTGATCTTTCCAGTGCCAGTGGATTTTTTCTCCGGCCTGCAGAAGATGATGGACAAAGGCAATAACGAGCGGGCACCGGCTCCTGCTGCAAGAACCGCTTAGATTTCCCGACGCACGGAGCGCGGTGGCGCTGCGAAGCTGGCTTTAATCACCAGAGTTGCATTTGAGCCTAGAGGTACATAGTGGCCATGGATTCTTCACAAGACACTGAAATAACGCTTGGAACGGCGAAACTGCTGGCGTTGTTTTTCGGTCTGGTAATGATCTGCGCGTTATTCTTCGCGCTGGGATACACGCTGGGACGCAAATCGGATGTAGGGCTAGCGGCAAGTGCGGCCATTCCCGTGCAAAGTCCGGCTGGCACGTTGAAGCCGGCGACTTCCGGAACTCCGGCCTCTCCACAGCCGATGACGTTTTACAAAGCGGTTGAGCAAAAGGATGCGAATGCGCAGCTGACCCCGGCCGCGGCGTCGACCTCCACGCCTGCGCTCGCGGCCGCGACGACAGCGGCTCAGGCTACGCCTTCCGCGGCCGACGGCGCCGCTGCCCCGCCGTCCGCCACGCCCGCGGCCTCTGCAAACGCACAACCCGCGAACCAGCAGAACGCCAATCCGCCCGATCCCCTCGCGGCGATTCCCGCCGGAGGTTATTTTGTGCAGGTTGCCGCGGTCAGCAAACAAGAAGACGCGCAGGCGCTGGTAGATGCGTTGAAGGCGAAGCAATATCCCGCATTTGTCGCCGCGAGCGCTTCAACTGATAAATTGTTTCGTGTGCAGATGGGTCCATTCAACGATATAAAAGAGGCGGAAGACATGCGCACCCGGCTCATTAACGACGGTTATAACCCCATCCTGAAGAAGTGAGCGCCATTCCCGGTCCAGCCTCGATATGACACTTTCACATCCCGACTTGCTTGCGGCACTTGAAGACTTCGCCAAAACCGCGCCCACAGCCGATTTGCTGATGGATGGGATGGCCAAGCGCCTGCACGAAAACATGACGCGTTATAACTGGGTGGGCTTCTATCTCGTGGATGAGGCGAACCCGGATATCCTGCTCATCGGCCCCTTCGTCGGCAGCTTTACTCCGAATGCCCGCATCCCGCTCAATCAGGGGCTTTGCGGCGCGGCTGCGAGAACCGGAGAAACGGTTGTGGTCAACGACGTCTCGAAGGATCCCCGCTATCTTGCCGGCTCGCCATTGGTGAAGTGCGAAATCGTCGTGCCCATCATGTTGAAGGGTAAGCTCGCCGCTGAACTCGACGTGGAAAGCTATTTCACCAACACATTTCCTAAGCCGGAGCAGGACTTTGTTGAAGCCTGCGCCAGGATTGTAAGAAGTTATCTTGAGCGAAGGTGACGACGCCGCTTGTTGAGGATGCGCACCGGGCAAGGCAAGATAGCAAACGCCGTTCCCGACGAAATCGGCATTCCATTCACGACGGAGAGCTTTGAGAGATGAATGAATCTCGCAAACCCGGCGATGCGGAGCTGGGCATGGACGCGTCAATTACGCGCCGCGACTTTCTGGGATCTGCGCTATTGGCTTCCGGCGCGGCGTTGCTGGGCGGTTTGACCCCCGCGGAACTGCTCGCCCAGTCGGATAATTTCACCGGTTATGGCGGCGTTGGCGAATACAGCAACTCGAATGGCAACACCTGGGAAGTACTGACGGCCGGCCATACCATCCGCGATGCCGTTTATGAACCGCTCCCGAAAGACATTACTGACACCGGCGAGATTTACGATTGCGTCATTGTCGGCGGGGGAATCAGCGGGCTTGCCGCTGCGCTGTTTTTTCAGCGGCAGGCCGGACATGGCAACAAGTGCCTGGTTCTCGAGAACCATCCGATTTTCGGAGGCGAAGCCAAGCAAAACGAATTTCTGGTGGATGGCAAACGACTGATTGGGCACCAGGGATCGGCGATTTATCAGATTCAATATCCTCACAGCTTTCTGGCTGGATTTTACCAATCGATCGGGTTGAAAGCGCCGAAGCTCACGTACCAGAAATGGGGAGGATCGCAGCTTGAGTTTCCTCTCTCGACCACTCCTTATCAGGCAACCGGCCTTGAGCATGGGCAATACGGCTTCTGGTTTGGCACAAGGTTTGGGCAAAAGCCGGGCATGTGGCTGATCGATCCCATTGGAAAAAGCCTGAACGGCACCCCGGTGTCGGACGCCGGCCGCACTGAATGGCTGCGCTGGCTGAAGGGCGAAGAGATCGGGCAAACGAAATTCGCGCATCCCAAAGCGGAAGGCGATTCTATTTCGCGCTATCTGGATTCGATCACGCTCGAACAGCACTATATGGAACGTTTCGGGCTGAGCCGCGAGACGGTTCGTACATTTCTTTCGCCCGTAGAGGGCGGCGGGTCCGGGTTGGGGCCGGATGCTCTATCGGCGTATTCGGACTACGCATTTGAGATGCTGCATCCGCTGCCTCAAGAAGATGGCGGTTCCGACCAGATGTTTCCCGGCGGTAACGCAACAATCGCGCGATTAATGTTGAAGACGCTCATACCAGCTGCGATCGATGGCACCGCCAGCGTGGAATCTGTCTGCCGGAACCGTGTGAAATTTTCGGCGCTCGATCAGGCGGGCAGTTCGGCACGAGTGCGATTGTCATCGACTGCGATTCACATCGAGCATGACGGCGATGCGGCGAAGGCCGGATCGGTGACCGTGGTTTATCTGAAGGCAGGCAAGTTGTATCGCGTGAAGGCGCGGTCGGTGGTTATGGCGGGCGGATGCTGGACGACGAAACACATTGTGAAGGATCTTCCCGAAGCCCATCGCGCGGCCTATGCGCAGTTCTACCGCTCTCCGTGCATGATGGCGAATGTGGCGGTGAGAAACTGGCGGTTCTTGTACAAGATGGGAATGAGCGGCTGCCGCTGGTTTGAAGGCTTCGGCAACTACATGGAAGTGTGCAAGCTCGCGCTAACCGGATTGGAAGAGGCGACCATCAGTCCGGATTCGCCGATTGTGCTGAACCTGAAGGTGCTTTACTCGTACCCTGGAGACTCGACAGAAGCGCAGGGACATCGCGGACGCGGCGAGATGATCGGAACATCATTCAAGGAATATGAACGACAGATCCGGGATCAATTCTCAGCAATGTTCGCCGGCGCCGGGTTCGATGCGCAGCGGGATATCGCAGGAATTATTTTGAACCGCTGGGGACATGCCTATCTGAGCCCGCAACCCGGATTCTTCTTCGGGAAGGATGGCCAGCCAGCGCCACGCGAAACTCTCCGCCGAGCTCCTTTTGGACGAATTGCATTTGCCAACACCGATCTCGCAGGAGCCATGGATCATCGTTATTCGATCCTCGAAGCGAAGCGTGCGGTGGCGCAGTTGCTGGATCAGGTGCTCGCTGCGTAGCTGACGCGTCTTGCGAGTGAGCGGAACGGGAGCCCGCAGCCGAAATCTAGAGCGCAGCGAGCGGTCCTACGCGGTGACCAGCTCTTTCTTCTCACTCGGTTCATACTCCACGATGTACCCAGCTACCGCGCTGGCAGCCACCGTATAGGGCGACGCCAGATACATCTGTCCGGGGCCGCTGCGGCCGGGGAAATTTCGGTTCTGCGCGCTGATCACAACCTGATCGGGCCGCGTTGAGACACCAGGGCCGGCATTGATGCAGGCGCCGCAACTGGGTTCGATCACGTGGGCCCCGGCCTTCTGAAAAATTTCCAGATAGCCTTTGCGCACGCAATAGTCGCGGGTTTCCTGCGATCCGAATTGAATGTAGAACTTGCACGAGTCGGCGACTCGCTTGCCGCGCTTCAGCGCATCGGCGAGAACGGCGGCGTACATATCCATGTCTTCGTTCTTGCCTGCCGTGCAAGTGCCGCCATACGCAATTTCGACCGGGACCGGCGTGTTGAGTTCGCGGATGTATTTGCCGTTCCCCGGATCGCCGGGAGTCGCGACCATGGGCGTGATCTCGGCTGCATCGAGCTCGATCACGTGGGCATACTGCGCCCCCGGATCGCTATACAAACCTTCGATCATGGACTCGGCTTTCTTGCGATCCATGCCTCGCCGCTGGACCAGAAAATCAACGGCCTTTTTATCCGGTGCAACGATGCCGGTAAAGCCTCCAATCTCGGCTGCCATGTTGGTCATTGTGGCGCGCTCGTCCACGCTCAGTTCTTCGATCGCTTCGCCCGCATACTCCATTACCTTCGCAAGCGCCTTTCCGCTGCGGACGTAATCGAGCGAGAGAATTTTCAGGATGAAATCTTTTGCGGTGACGTTCTCATGTTTCCTGCCGCGAATCACTATGCGCACCGACTCCGGCACCTTCACACGAACGTCTTTCGTGATCCATCCATTAAAAACGTCAGTCGTTCCTATGCCGAAGGCGACGCAGCCGATGGCGCCGACGTGGGGCGTGTGGGAATCGGAACCGATGTTGAGTTGGCCAGGCAAAGCATAGCTTTCGAGAACGATAGAGTGGCAGATGCCCTCTGAACCTTTGCGATCTTTCAGTTCTCCATGCAGCTTAATTCCCTGCTTGGCCGCGAACTCCTGCTGCTTGAGCTTGAGTTGTGTTGCCAGATCGAGCAGACCGAGCTTTTTCTTTTCTTCCGAGATAACTTCGTCGAGAAAAGTGAGATGGTCGCGGAAGAAGATGATGCTGGCGGGATCGTTGACTTTCGCATCTTTGCCGACGTAATGCTCGAAGAAAATCGCGGCCATCGGCGTGACGTATTCGTGGCTGAAACGCAGGTCGGCCTTGGCAAAGCCGCTGTCGCCCGGTTTCACGGAAGCGACGCCTGCTTCGCCTTTTTCATTAATCATGTGCCGCGCGAAGATTTTTTCGGCGATCGTCATCGGACGAGGTTGCCCCACGCTAGTCGCGTTTTGTGCGACAGAGCCTGTCCCGAGCTTGTCGAGGGGGTGGGGGCTTTGACTTTTCGTCCCACTCCCCGAACCAATCGCTGGGAGGAAAACCTTTCCCTGCATTCTCGCCACGTTAAACGGAAACAATCCGCCATACTCGATCACTTGCCGCGTGATCTCATCTTCACCCTTGGTAAACTCGCTCAGTGCAATTTCCTGCCCCGTGCGAATTTGGTCGATCAGCGAAAAATCGGTGGAAGTCAGCACGCCGAGGTTCTGGCAATTCTGCTTATAAATGCGTTCGATGTTTTCCGCGATCACCAGCTTGATGCCCGCGCACATCTCGGCATACGGAGACTGCTCGCGGCTCGACCCCTTGCCTCGCCGCTTACCGCTCACTGCGGCTACAAATCCGCCGCGCTTCACATCGCCGCGGCCGATGGGAGTGCCCCCACCGCACTTCAACCCGAGATACGGAATCTCGCCCAGCGTTTCATCGAAATAAAAACAATAGTGCGCCGGAGTGATCTCGTCGGTTGAAATGTCGTCGCGCAGCTTGGGATTCGACGCCGGATTTTTCGTATCCCACGGCAGGTCTTCGCCCGCGAGCTGCCGCTTGATCAGTTCAGGATCTTCGGTGAGAAAAAGAATGCGCCCCTTCAGCAGGACGCGATCCGGCCGTTTGTCGATTTTGCGTTCGAGAAGAGAGTTATTCACGTGTGAACCCACCGAGCGAAAAGTAAGGGCCGCAGCGGAGATCGGCCCTGATCAATTGTAGCGCCTGGATTGCGCGGAATGGCAAACGATGAAAGCGCTATCGGTTCAGCGCGTCCCTGCGAGCCCGATTCAGTGATGCGCGTGCGCCGCCTTATCAAACTTCTCCCCAACCGGAATTGCCACTTGCAGCCGGTTTTCTTTGGGCGCGAGCGGGCATGTCGCATACGGCGTCACTGCGCAGGGAGGGTTATAGGCGCGGTTGAAGTCCAGAATGACGACCCCGTTGACGACTGGATCGGTATCGAGGAAGCGACCACCCGGGTACGTGTCGGTTTTCGCCGTCAGATCGTTGAAGACAAAGGACAATCCCTTAGACGGGTCGCCGCCCAAGGCAGTCAGCCTCTGTTCCTGCCCATTGATCGTGAACGCGACTGTCCCCGCAACCGGCACCGGAGTCACATCGCCGAGAACGTTGGGAACGTCGACGGTTCGCTTGCCATTCGAAGGCTCCCACTTTGCCGTCACGCGATAGTTCAGATCGAGCGGATAAAAAATCATGCCCTTGAACTTCGCAACCGCGGGGCTTTGCAAATCTTTCAGGCGAATCCCCACGCGCTCGCCGCGCACGATGACGTGAAAGCGCAGGTTGCCCATTTCGACTTCGGTCGCGTGCCCGGAGGTGTCGGGATCCAAGTTTGCGGTGGTTGCATCTTTTCCGGCAATCATTGCGCGATCTCCGGGAAACAGTTTGACGCTGACCTGTTTGCCCGAGAGATCAAACTCGCCAGCGTGCGCCGGGCCTTTGGGGAAGACAACCGCATTATCCGCCGCCGTACCGAAAGTGTTCGCGCCCGGCTTGAGCCAGAAAAGTCCCGCGAGCGAAAGCCAATTTTGTTTCAAATCGTCGGTCTGCTCGGCTTTCCATTTTTCGAACGACTGAACGTAGGCGGCATCGGGAGCGACGAACGGCGAGGCTGCCGCGATGATCGTCAGCAGGCCGCAGGCCAGCAAAGTCGTGGCATGGAAAATCCGGTTTGTGGCGCGCTGGTTCGAGTTCATTCCAGTTCCCTCCCCGCTTCAGTCACTTCGTGGCTCCGCTGTTTCTTACCACAGAGAAGACAGGATCACGGAACAATCTTACCGTTTATATTCGCGCGGGTCTGGCAGTGGTTCCAATCCGCGGCCGGCAAAGATCTCGGCAAACTCCCGCATCAACTCGCCGTGAATCAGACCGTTCGTCGCAAGCGTTTCACGGCTGTTCAGTTCAAATGGCGAACCGTCGTAGCGGGTCACTTTGCCGCCGGCTTCTTCTACCAGCAGAACACCTGCCGCCGTATCCCAAGGGTTCAGGTTGAATTCCCAGAATCCATCGAACCGGCCGGAAGCCACGTTGCACAAATCCAGGGCAGCCGATCCGGCGCGGCGCACGCCATGCGAGCGCAGCGTGATCTGATGATAAAAATAAATGTTCGGATTCTTGTGGCGCTTGTGGCTGGGAAAGCCCGTCGCGACCAGACTCTCTTGCAGGGTGCGCATTTTTGATACTTGAATCGCTTCGCCGTTAAGATGCGCGCCTTTGCCGTGTGCGGCCGAGAACAGTTCGTCCCGCGTGGGATCGTAAATCACACCCGCGATGCGTTCGTCGATTGACCCTCGACGCTCCAGAGCCAGCGAGACGCAGAAAACCGGAAACCCGTGCGCGAAGTTCGTTGTGCCATCCAGCGGGTCGACATACCAGCGATACTCGCTTCCACGGTCGGTCAGGCCTTGTTCTTCGCCGAGTACATCGTGATCCGGCCACTTCTGCATGATGCGCTCGCGAATGAGTTTCTCCGCCGCTCGATCGGCCGCAGTGACCAGATCGGCTTCGCCCTTGTATTCGATCTTGAGATGCTGATGAAAATAATCCATCAGCAAAGCGCCCGCTTCGCGGGCGATGGCCGTCATGGCTGCAAGAAAATTCTCGGCTTCCGACAAGTTTGAAGGCATTCTGGGCTTGCAAAGCGAAAACCGCGCGAGACGGGCTATTTTCTCTTGCCGCCGTCTTCCGCGATGTACATGATTTCGTGCTTGAAGATGAACAGGTTGGGTGCGCCTTCCCGCGTCAGGCGCACCATATTCTTGTCGTAATATTCGATCCAGCCGGTCACAACATTGCCATCCATCAGCTTGACGCTGACCTGCTTCTGCTTCTCACCCAGGCTTTTAAGAAAGCCGGCCTCTTCGAAAGTTTCTTCCGGTGGGGGAGTTCGGCTGTGCTTGCCAGCATGAGCGGTTCCTTGTGCGCGGAAAGCCATGCGGATATTTTACACAAGTCGCGGCGCGCACTGGCCTGCTAGAAACTGATGCGAAGCCCAAATTCGAATGTGCGAGGAGTACCGGAGGCGTCGGTTCCCGATTGATAGTTGGCGCGAAAAGGAGCGAGGCTGCTACCCGGCACCACTCCGCCTATTACCGTCGGCGCCAGTAATCCATTCACTCCGGGCAGCAGCGAGTTGTTCATGGAGTTGCCGGGCAGAAAGGCATTCCAGAAGTTGAACACGTTGAAAGCGCTGGCGCTGGGCTCGATCGTCACGCGATCTTTAATGGTGAAGGGCCAGGCGAGCCTCACGTCCATGGACTTGAACCAAGGAATTCCGACAGCCTGTTGCGGCACGGAATCGACTGTGGGCATCACCCAGTTGAGGGCGACCATGTCGTTCGCGGTCATAACCGGCGGCCCGGAAACTAATCCGGGACAAGTGAAAGGATCGTTGGGCGCGCTGTTGGCTACCAGGCACTGGCCGGCAGGGGTGAGAGTTCCAGCATAGGTGTGGTTATATTTCGTGATCGCACTGTGCAGGTTGTAAATGTTAGTGCTCCGCTCGAACTGGCCGAGCTGAGTTCCCGGAAGCGGCTCCGGAGTTCCATCGGCCGGCAATCCAGTGCCCAGCCAATCGGTTGAGAAAATTTCGCCTCCGTTGGTTGATTCCGGGAGCAACAGACTCTGTGCCAGCGGACTATAAAAATGACCGAC
Organism: Candidatus Sulfotelmatobacter sp.; assembly: GCA_030044775.1. Lineage (GTDB taxonomy): Bacteria > Acidobacteriota > Terriglobia > Terriglobales > Acidobacteriaceae > Sulfotelmatobacter. The sequence continues at coordinate 14,020 of JASICF010000191.1, forward strand.
CAGGCTGAGCTTGGTAAACAATGGAAGCTGGAAAGTTCCCGCGAATGAAACCTGATGTTTGCGATCCAGCGCGTCCGGCCCGGTGAAGCGCGTCGGAGCATCATTATCGATGGCCAGATTAATGCCATCCTCATCTTGCGCTTGACTCACGAATTTCGAGTAGGTGTAGGCGACCTCAAAATCTGCATTCTTCACGCCGCGAACCAACCGGGCAACGTGTTGCACCATTCTCGCCTGATAACCGCTGTAAAGTGAGCGTCCGGCGGGCAGAAGCATATCGACGCCCCCGAGGGCTCCGGTGTTGCCGGTGACCTGATTGACGCCGGGGAAAGCGCAGTAGGAGCAGGGTCCACCGCCAGCCGCCTGCAGATTGGAATCGAGGCCAGCCGCGGAGTACGCGGCCTGGGCCCCGGCGATTCCCAGCTTCGCCACCATGCAGGTCGCAACGCCGAACCCCGTCGGGCAGCCATTGGCCTTTTGTGCGGCGTCACGGGCGGTGAGGGCATTGGTTTCGTTGAAGCTGCGTGCCGCGCCGCTGTGATCGATATCCTGGCCGATCAGGTAATGTTCGCCGATGTTGCGAAGGTAATAGACGCTGATCCGTGTGTATTCGCTGACGGCTTTGTCAAATCCCAGATTCATCTGATACGAGCGCGGCGTGCGATAGCCGGGATAGAGAAGGTCGTAGCCCCGGTTGTTTAACGCGGTCAGAGTAGAACCAACGAAGTTGCTGTTTGCCACGGCAATGGTTCCGGCGGCGGCGGCCTGATATGCGCTGCTGAGGGCAAGAATCGCCGGCGCAACCGCTGCGATGTTGCCCCCGCAGAACGTGGGAAATGCCTGCAAACCGGTCGCGGTGGAGACCACCGTTGCA
>JASICF010000192.1 GCA_030044775.1 Candidatus Sulfotelmatobacter sp.
GCGAGCAGCGTAATCGCGGCTGGGACATAAACCGTTCCTGCCCATAATCCGCAGATCGACGCCAGCATGAAAATGGAATTCAGGATGGTTCGCCTGCGCCATGAAGGTGAGAACAAAACCGCGAATGGCTTCCAGACGGCCCACGAGCGGATTATGCCTTCTTTCTTTTTCCAGGCGGCGGGTTCGGAAACTCCATAGCGGATCCAGGCGAGGAACAGGGCTGGCACGCCGCCGACGATGAACATAGCGCGCCAGCCGTAGCGGCTGCCGATGCCGTAGTTCGCAAGCGCGGCTAGAAAGATGCCGACGTAGTAGCCGGTGTGCATCAAACCGGCGCCCATGGTGCGGCGATGCTCGGGCCACTCTTCGGCGACGAAAGTCCCGCCCATCGCCCACTCGCCGCCAATGCCGATTCCGGCAAGCAGGCGCAAAATCGCCAACTGCCATATGCCGGTGACGAACGCGCTGAGAAAAGTGAATACCGAATACCAGACGATCGTGAGCATCAGCGTGCGGACGCGGCCAAACTTATCGCCGACCGGTCCCCAGAGAAATGCCAAGCCCCAGCCAATTAGAAACAAAGCGAACAGCAAGCCTCCGTATTGGCCGATATTGGCTTTGGTGGCGGGAATGCCGGAGAGCGGAAGCAACTCGCGCAACGACGGCACGAGAACCAGCGCGTAGACGAAGGAATCCATTCCGTCGAGCGTCCATCCGCCCCACGAAGCCCAGAAGCCGCGAATCTGGTTGCGGGTGAGAGAGGTTGAAAGCGGCGCGACTGGAACTGGGCCTTGAGCTCGGTCGCCAGCTTCGTTGATCGCGGAACGCGGCATGGTAGTGGGGAACTATAGCAAAAAACTCGAAAAGCCGAGTGGTAAGCCGAGCTTCGGCCCACTCAGATACAACTGGGCGCCCCGCTGACCAATGGCCGAGCCCTGGTGGCCGGACCTGGATGCTCGGACCCGGCAGACAACGAGAGTCTTATTGGATTCTTCGAAGTTTTCCTTCCGTTTCAGTTGGCGGCGAAAGGCAAACACCCCGTAAAATTGCCTGGAGTTCTAGAAGGAACTTTCAGCACAACCCTGCTCCCATGTCCCGCGCGAAACGAAGAATTCCCAAGAGGCCCGTCCCGAAGCCAGACCAGTCTGAGCGGATGATCGGTAAAAAGGTCGCGCTTCCACTGCTTTTGACCGCAGTCGTAATTGCTTATTTCCCACTGTTCTCAAATTCATTCGTCGATTTTGATGATCCCGTTTACATTACCGGCAACGCTCACATCCGTTCGGGCCTGACGCTTGACACCTGGAACTGGGCATGGACGACCTGGGAAGCGGGAAATTGGCATCCGCTGACCTGGGTCTCCCATGCTCTTGATGTGACTCTGTTCGGAATGAATTCAGTTGGGCATCACCTTACCAGCCTGCTTCTTCATCTCGTCAACGTCGTTCTGCTTTACCTTCTGCTTTCGCAGGTCACGCAACGCAAGCAGTGCTGTCTTGCGGCGAGCGCCATTTTCGCGTTGCATCCGCTTGCCGTCGAGTCGGTAGCCTGGGCTGCAGAACGGAAGAACCTCTTATCCACTTTGTTTTTTCTCCTAGCTATCGGGGCTTACGGTTGGTATTGCCGTCGTCCTGGAGCGGGACGCTACGTTGCGGTGGCACTGATGTTTGCGCTTGGCCTTTGCGCAAAGCCGATGGTGATTACGCTCCCGTTTGTGCTGTTGCTTCTCGATTATTGGCCGCTTGGCCGGGCAAAAGGTCTCGGTTACTCGAACCGGGTCCTCCAATTGCCCCAGCGGAGCATCGGCGAATTGGTGGTGGAAAAGATACCCCTGTTGGGATTGTCGGCGGCCAGCGCAATCGTCACGCTTGTGGCCCAGTCGTCGGCGGGCGCGATCGAGTCCACAAAGGGACTTCCGTGGGGTTCGCGCATCGCGAACGCAATCTTCACCTACATGGCATACATCCGGAAGGCAGTGTGGCCCGTAGACTTGGCGCCATTTTATCCGTGGTTTCATGCAAGCGGTTTGCAGGTTGCCGTCGCATTGCTCTTTCTGGGAACCGTAAGTTTCCTTGTCTGGCGGGAGCGACTCCGCCGGCCCTACCTCATCATCGGCTGGCTGTACTATTTGGGAACTCTGGTTCCAGTGATTGGATTGATCCAAGTCGGAAGGCAGGCCATGGCCGACCGATACACCTACATTCCGCTTGTCGGCATTTTCGTGGCGATCACCTGGCTGGCTGACGATCTCGCTTCGCTGCTTAAAGTCCCAACAGCCACACGAGCGGTATTGGCTGCCGCCGTAATTATCGTTCTTGCTGCCCTCACCCGGAAGCAGGTTGAACTTTGGCACGATGACATCAAGCTCTGGTCCTACGACCTCAAAGTCACAAGCGACAACGTAGTTGCCGAGGACAATCTGGGTATCGCCCTTCTACAGCAGGAGAGAACAGAGGAAGCGCTGACTCATTTTTACCGCGCCAGCCTGCTACAACCCGATGACGCCATCAGCGCGGTAAACGTCGCTACCGATCTGCTGCGCCAGGGCCGAGGCCGAGAAGCAATCGCAAAATACCAGGCTGCACTCCCCGGCGCGGCTTTCGTCCCCATGCTGTTGGCTACAACACACTCGAATCTCGGTTCCGCTTTTCTGAGCGTCGGAGACCTGGAGCAGGCACGCAGCCATTACGAAATTGCGCTCCGCTTGAATCCGGAGGATAAGGTAGCCCAATCAGGTTTACGACGGATCCAACAACAGAGCGCTGCTACAGACCAGAGATAGTGCCCGGCACAGCGGCTACTGCTTTCGAATTCTTGGTTTCCTGTGCTTTTCAATTGACGGGCAAACCGGTGCAAGCCAATCTGCGCAAACAGGGATGATGCTGATCGTAGCTGGCGGGGCACCCACGAGCGATGTCATTGGCTGGGGCCGCCCCCAACGCGCGATTCGCCAACAAGACCACTAGGACGGTACACGCAGGATTCTGCATCTTGACCCGCCTTCCGGTCTGAAGGATAATCGCGGCTCCGCCGGACCGGGAGGTGTGGATGGCT
>JASICF010000193.1 GCA_030044775.1 Candidatus Sulfotelmatobacter sp.
GAACGCACGACTCAAGGGATTGGCCGAGCATGTTCTGACGCACGCGCTTCCGCCGGGATTCGGGGACGACTACCGCCCGCCGCTTGATGTGATTCTCGGACAATCGCTCGGGCTTTTTCTCTCCTTGCATTATGGATTGAAGCCGGATTGCCCCAGTCCGAATGGGGCCATCAGCCGCGTGGTACAGAATGTTCTGATTCATTCGTGAAAGCAGGTTCCCGCGCGGTTTTCTTCGATCCCTTCAGGCGCTGGGGTGGTCAGAACTCTGTCAGAAGGCATAAGCGGCGTGATCAAGAGAGTTCGACGGTTCGGACGAACGGTATTGCCACCGTCTCGCAACGACGAAAAAGCGCGATATTGAATTCGGAAAACGGCCGAGCAAGGGGATTGGGTTCCAGTCCCAAGACCGGACGAGGGCTTGTCAATAGGCACCGCTCGTGGCCGAGCGCGGCAAGAGGGATTCGAACTCCTCCAACGACACGGGTCCACTGAACAGGAAGCCCTGGAAGGAATGGCAGCCGAGACGGGCCAGGAAATCGCGCTGTCCTTCGGTTTCCACGCCCTCGGCAATCACTGACAGGCCCATTGCGCGGCTCAAAGAAATGATGCTTTGCGCAATTGCGCTGCTGCTGGCGTCTATCAAGATGTCACGGACAAACTCCTGGTCGATCTTTAATTGGTCCAGAGGTAAACGCCTCAGGTAGCCCAGCGAGGAGTAGCCCATGCCAAAATCGTCGAGAGAAAATCGCAAACCTTTCGACTTCAGCGCGGTCATTTTGGCGACGACGTCTTCAAGATCATCCACAAACATACTTTCGGTGAGTTCCAGTTTCAGGTTTTTCGGATTGGCCCCGGTGCGATCCAGGATCATCAGCAAAGTCTGCACGAACTCAGGGTTAAGCAACTGACGCGCACTGATATTCACGGCAATCGTGAGATGCGCGGTACCCTTTCGGTGCGCCCACGCCGCGATCTGTTTGCAGGCAGTCTCCAACGCCCAGTCTCCCAAGGACAGGATCAGCCCGGTTTGCTCGGCCAAAGGAATGAATTCGCCGGGAAGCAGAAGACCGCGCTTGGGATGATTCCAGCGGATTAACGCCTCAGCGCCGGTCAAGGCACCGCGATCCACCTGAGCCTGATAATAGAGCTGGAAATCATTTCTTTTTATGGACTGACGGAGGTCGTCCTCCATTTCGGCGCGAGCGTTGACCGCAGCCTGCAAGGCAGGGGCGAAGAAGTGCAAAGTGTTACGGCCGGCTGCCTTCGCCTGATACATGGCGATATCGGCCTGCTGCAAGACTTCGTTCGTACTGTCTTGCGGATTTCCGAAGACGGTGATGCCGATGCTGGAACTGCTGCGACATTCGCGGCCGTCCAGCAAGTAAGGGCGTTGAAGGACGGCGAGAATTTTCTCGGCCAGCGTTTTTGCCTGGGAGGCGGCATCTTCCGCCAGTTCGCTGAGATCCAAGAGCAAGACCACAAACTCATCTCCGCCCAATCGCGCGACGGTGTCGCTTTCGCGGATGCTAGCGATGATCCGTCGAGCGACCTCCTGCAGCAGGAGATCACCGATATGATGACCCAGGGTGTCATTCAAGGTTTTGAAATCGTCGAGATCGACGAAGAGCAAGGCCCGTTTGCGGTGGCTTCGGATGCCGGCGGCCAGGGTTTGCCGCAAGCGATCGAGCAGCAAGCGCCGATTGGGAAGGCCAGTCAACGGGTCAAAGAACGCAAGATTCCTGATCTCGTCATGGGCGGCTTTCAACTGCTGAAGTTCGCGCTCCCGTCTTTGCCCGCTTAAGACACGCAATCGCACCACGATTCCGGCGACCAGCAAGGGCGTGACCCCGCAAATAGTGATGAACCACCACGAGGAATACCACGGAGCAAGGATTCTGAAGGCGAACTCCGCCTGCCGCCCAATCCAGTTGCCATCGCTATCCTGAGCTTCGACGTCGAGGCGGTAAGCTCCGGGTGCGAGTTCGGCAAACTGCAATTCCCGTTGCGTGGTCTCCGTCCAGGTGGAATTCGAACCTTCAAGCTGGTAGCGAAACAGAATGTGATCTGCGTTGGAAACGTTTAACGCGGAATACCGTGCGACCAGAGTATTTGCGTGGATGCTGAAGGCCGGGTTGTTCTGGCCGGACACATCTTTTCCCCCGACGGCCAGCTTGGTGAAAACCACCTGGATCGGAACTTCGGGCGAGAGGCGCGGGCGGGGCTTGAATTGAGAGAGTCCACCGCTGGTTCCGATCCAGACTGTGCCATCGGAGTCCTCAGCGAACGCATTCAGGTCGCAATCGTTCCAGGCCAACCCGTCACTGGTGTCGTAGTGGCTCCAGCGGGAACCATTCCACATATCTACGCCCCGCTCCGTGCCCGCCCACAAGCGTCCGGAGGGGTCAAGTTGGAGAAAATATACGAGGCCGTCGGTACCGGGTCTCTGAATTCCTTTTTCAACCGCCAAACTGCCGTCCGACTGCAGATGGACGCGATCGATACCACCCCCGAACCGATAACCGATCCAGATCCTGCCGTCCGTGCCTGGACCCAGGGCGAGCACCTCCTGGTTACTTAAGCCATGGGCGCGGCTGAAATTCTTCCAGTGTCCGTTCGCATAGACGAAGAGCCCGGGTGCGCCGCCAGCCCAGATGTTGCCGTCGCTTCCCTCGGCGACGGCCCAAAATTGGGCAGCCGGCAATTGCACGACGCGGGAAAACTTTTGATACGGCGGCAGGGAGACAAATAGGCCAGCTTCGGTGGCGGCCCAGAGTCTTTGGCGATGATCGAGGCGCAAGGTATATGGCGATTTGCCCAGAAGGCCCTGAGCCTCCCCATACCAATCTATGAGTCCGCTGTGTACATGAAAGCGAGCCGCAGCGTGCGCCTCGGTGCCGATCCACAAATCCCCGTCAGAACTGGAGCGAACGCTGTGAACTGGGAATCCGCTAAGTCCCGCAATTTTCTTCCAGCGGATGCCGAACCGCGTGCGCTCTCCTCGTAACAGCCCTCCCTCAGTACCGACCCAGAGTGCGCCATCAGCCTGTGGCAGGATTTCGTACACGATGTCGCTCGCGAGACCGCCGGCGGTCGAATAGCTAGTCCATTCGTGGTAACCGCGCCACTGGACGAGCCCGCGACCGGCCAACCCGATCCACAACGAGTGCTGGCGGTCCGCGAAAACCGAATAGACGGCTCCTCGAAGGCTGAGAGAGCGGTCAATTTTGTGCCAGATTTCTCCTTCCTGGATGAACAAGCCATCCGGGGACGGGAGCAGAATCCGTCCGTCAGCATCAACGTTTGGAATGCCGACTACATTATCGGGAAGCGGAACGTTGGGCCTGCGGAATCTGGTTTGGCCGGAAGGCAACACAAACATGCCTGCATTTCTGGCGCGCACCCAGAGATTATTCTGGCCATCCTTTCGGATTACCATCAACGCAGAATGCGGAAGGCCTTCCTCTCGTCCAAAGACTTGAGTGCCGTTACGGTCCATGCGGCAGAGTTCTTGTCCGCATCCGTACCATAAGATGCCGCCATCTACGAAGACAGCGTCAACACTGGGACCGGAGGTTGCGGAAGGCTGAGGAAAGGTGCGAACAGAAAATCGATCCTGGCCTGGCACGGCAGAGAGTTCGAACAGGCCGGAATCGGTGCCAAGAAAAGTGTGCCCCTCTCCATCCGACTGGATGCCTTGCGCCCAACTGACCGTCGTGAACGCGACTGGAAGTTTTTGGAAACTGTTGCCACGCAGCTGGTAGAGGCCAAAGGTCCCGCCTGCCAGCAGAGAGCCGTCTGGAGCCTCGCCAAACGCGGCGGCTGAATTGATTGGAATGCCCTGTGCTGGGCCGAAAGTATCGAAACGATCTCCGTCGTAGCGGAAGATTCCGTTTTCCGTGCTTACCCAAATGAAGCCGCCGCGGTCCTGGTAGATTTGCCTTACCGCGAGGTTACTGAGTCCTTCGGCGTTCCCAAAGACACGGAAACTATATTCCTGGGCAGAGAGGGGTTTCGCCATCAGGAGTAGAAGCGCCAGCGCGTACGCAACTTTCGGGCACCGCACCCGAGCATGATAGCGTCTATCTCGTTCAATCTCTTAGCCTAATTTAGACACGGCCCGAACCGAAGTAACGGAAAGACGCGCGAGTCGCTCTCCTTACTGCGGCGCAGTCGGGAGCAGCCACATGAAGCTCAGCAGGCGGTTCCAGGAGATGGAACTGGGCTGTCGTGATGGTGGGAGAGGTCGTCGATTTTGTGAGAGGGATTCTTCTACTTGCGGCCATGTTGGCTCGGGCGGTGCTCAGAGTGACGGTTCTGTGAATTCCGATGTGCTACAGCTTCAATGCCTTGAGGTATTCGCGGAAGGGAGCACCGAGGTCGTCGCGCTTGAGGGCGAATTCGACGGTGGCCTTGAGGAAACCGAGTTTGTCGCCGGTGTCGTGGCGGCGGCCTTCGTAAATGTAACCGTACATTTTTTCTTTTTTGAGGAGCAGGCGCATACCGTCGGTGAGCTGGAGTTCACCACCGGCTCCGGGCTTAATTTCGGCGAGGCAGTCGAAAATTGTAGGAGTGAGAATGTAGCGGCCGATGACGGCGAGGTTGGAGGGAGCGTCTTCGAACTTCGGCTTCTCGACCATGTTTTTGATTTCGAAGAGCCGTCCGTTGAAGCCTTCGGCGGGAGCGGTTTCGAAAACGCCGTAGGAGGAGATCATTTTGCCTTCGACGACCTGGGCGGCGATTACGGAACATTGCTTCTGATTGAAAACGTCGACCATCTGCTTGAGGGCGGGGACGGGGTTGTCGATGACGTCATCGGCGAGCAGAACGGCAAAGGGTTCGTTGCCAACGAGTTCGCGAGCCATGAGGACGGCGTGGCCGAGGCCGAGAGCTTCTTTCTGGCGGACGTAGGCTACGTGAATCATGTCGGAGATAGAGCGGACGATGTGGAGCAGGTCGGTTTTCTTGCGCTGCTCGAGCATGGTTTCGAGTTCGTAGCTGACGTCGAAGTGATCTTCGATGGATTGCTTGCCGCGGCCGGTGATGATGATGATCTGGTCGCAGCCGGAGGCCATGGCCTCTTCGACTCCGTACTGGATGATGGGCTTATCGACCAGGGGAAGCATTTCTTTGGGTTGAGCTTTGGTGGCGGGCAAAAAACGAGTGCCCAAGCCTGCGGCGGGAAATACGGCTTTACGGACTTTCATTGATAGTCGGTAGTCCTTGGTCGTGAGTCGTCAGCTATGAGGTGACCTGCCATTGTACAGGGTTGGCTTGGAGGTGGTGAATGGGGGAGTTCAACCGATTGCTTTGGATTGAGAACAGCAGGTTCCCATTCGACTCCTTCGCTGCGATCGGTCGCTCAGGGCAGGCTCTCCTGTCTCCCTTTCACTTTGCTCGGGGTCGCGCGTTGGAATGACAGGAACGGAGGGTGATGGGCGTCGGAGTGGCCGTTGCGGAAAACGGGACGCAGATTTCGCCTAAACTGTCGAGCTGCGCTCGACCGGACAGCCGAGGGCGGCTGTCCCTACACGTGAACTGTAGCGCTCAGGATGGCAGCGTCTGGGGGACGTTATCAGTTTTTTCTGTGGCGGTCAGTTGTTCGAGGATTGTGCGCAGGGATCGCAAGACTTCCTCGGCGGCGGCGGCTTTCAAGACGAATTTCAGTTGGCCATCTGGAGTGAATTGGGCGCCCCGCTGGGCGTTGACGAAGCGGGCGAGCCGGTCGGGGTCGACTTGCGCGTTCTGCTGGAATTTCAGAGTTACCTGGTCGCGTTTGCGCTCGATGGCGTTTACGCCGACTTTCATACAAATTAATTTTAGCGAGGCGTAGTCGAACAGGTTGCGGACGGCGGGCGGGGGCGGGCCGTAGCGGTCCTTTATTTCAACCTCGACATCGACCAACTGCGATTCTGACTCGACACGGGCGACGCGCTTGTACATTTGCAGGCGCTGATTTTCTTCGGGAATGTAGTCGGCGGGGATGCGAATGTTGAGACCGAGGTTGAGTTGGGTCTCGGCTTCTTCGGGCG
>JASICF010000194.1 GCA_030044775.1 Candidatus Sulfotelmatobacter sp.
GATATCGTCCTTTTCTTACACATTGTGCCGCTTTTGGCCGCGCTAGCCCTGCGACCGCATGTCCAGCAGAATGAATACGCCGCCCGGCTTCGCAACCTGGATTTTGCGCTACTCGCAATCTGGTGGCTATACCTCTATGTTCTTGCCGTGATTCCCTGGCAGTACGTCATTCCCGACTCGACTCCTTACCTGCGAAATCTGAATTCGTTGTATCTGATTGAGAAGGTCGCGTTGCTAGGCACGATCCTGTTTTCCTGGCACAGCAGCAAGAATGGGTGGAGAAAATTCTATGCCAGTCTGTTCGGCGCTTGCCTGACGTACGCCGTGAGTTCCTACGTTGCAAACTGGGCCCTCAGCCGCAGAACATACTATACCGGCAGCCTGTATGACATTCCGCTGGCGATTTCGATGGCCTGGATCACGGTCATCGGCCTGCGGACCCAGTCGCGTAACCCACAAAGCGAAGGACGATCGGCTTATACGCACGATGGCGTTTGGCTGGCGCGCGTCGGCATGATAGCCGCTTTCAGCCTTCCCGTATTTGGATTGTGGGCGCTGCTCGAGAGAGTGGAGGTTGTTCCAACCCACATAAAATCGTTCCGTCTAGAGCTGACGCTGGGCGCCGCGATTTTGATCGGCATGATGGTTTTCGTTCGCCAGCGGCTTCTGGACCGCGAACTGCTTCGCTTGCTCTCGCACTCGCAGCAATCCTTCTCCAATCTTAAGCACCTGCAGACACAGATCACAGAATCGGAAAAACTGGCCTCCATCGGCCAGCTCGTGGCGGGCGCGGCGCATGAACTGAATAATCCCATCACTGCCATGCTGGGATATTCAGACCTTTTGCTTCTAAGCCAGCCGCTTAACGCGGAGCAAAACCGATTGGCGGCAAAGATCGGGCAACACGCACGCCGCACGAAAACCCTGGTGGCCAGCCTGCTGAGTTTTGCCAAGCCGACGCCGGCTGCGTCCGCTCCTGTCGATCTCAAGACTCTTTTGCGCACGGCTGTGAAACTTTCGCAGTCGCAATGGCAGACCCGGCAAACCGAGATACATATGAAATTTTCCGAGAATCTTCTGCTGGTGCGGGGAGATTCCAACCAGTTGCTTCAGGTTTGCGTGCAGATTGTGAATGACGCGCTGAGCGCGGTCGATCGACTGCAAAGCGGCAAGCTGATCGTCTCGGCTGAATCCATCGAACAAACGGCTTTAATTCAGATTTTAGTCGACAGACCTATAGTCTTAGATGAGAACTATCCCGCCCCTGGAGAAATGCTCTCGAGCCTCGGGCTCAATGCCTGCCAGACAATCCTCAGGCAACATCAGGGCCGGCTGCTTTGTCCGGACGAGGGAAGGTCTGGTGTGCTCATTCGCGTAGAACTGCCGCTGATCACTACATCGCAGGAGAAATCGAGTGCAGCGGCGATCCCGGCATGGCAGACTCAACCGTTCTCTTGAGTTGTCCACACGCGGCAAAAATATCGCGGCCACGAGGGCGACGCACAAACGCGGGGATTCCTGAAGCCCGCAAGAGGTTCTGAAAGGCCAGCACACGCTCGGGACTGGGCGTCGCAAAATCGATGTTCGGGCCGGGATTCAGCGCAATAAGATTTACCTTGCAGCGCAAGCCTCTGATCAGCTCGATCACTTCCTCCGCGTTCGACGGTTGGTCGTTAACGCCTTCCAGCAGCACATACTCGAAGGTGATGTACTCGCGTGTACGCAGGGGAAAGGCTCGCGCTGCGGCCATTAACATTTCCAGATTCCATTTTCTGTTCAGGGGCATCAGGCGTGTTCGCAGAAGATCATTCGATGCGTTTAGCGAAATGGCCAACTTCGGACGAATCAGTTCCCTGCCGAAATCATAAATTCGCGGTACGATGCCCGCCGTCGATACCGTCATTCTGCGCTCGGCAACTCCCACGCATTCCACGAGCAAGCGCGCCGCCTTGGTGAAATTGTCATAGTTCAAGAACGGCTCGCCCATCCCCATGAACACGAGATTGATGCGATCCTCGGGCGGCGAGACTTGCTGGTCTTTGAGCACCGCGCAAACTTGGCCGACAATTTCTCCGGCCGTGAGATTGCGTTTGACTCCCAGAAGCGCCGTCAGGCAAAACTGGCAGTCAACTGCGCACCCGACCTGGCTGGAGATACAGATGGTGGAACGGCCGATACGCGACTTGCGGCGATTGCCGGTAACTGGAGCCAATGCCTCCTCTTCTTCACCGGCTTCGCTGCCATCTCCAGCTTCTCCGCCATCACCCTCCGGCATCCATACCGTTTCGACGCTCTGACCGTCAGCGAAAGCAATCAGATAGCGAACTGTCCCATCCTGTGAGACGAATTTCTGCTCGATTCGGGGTTCGCCGACACTTACTCCATTGCGCGCCAGGCTTTCGCGGAACTCCGCTGGCAGGGTCGAAATCTGGTCCAGCGTTTCCACGCGCTGACGATAAACGGCGTCCGTGATCTGCTTTGCGCGATACGCGGGCTCGTCCGCTTCGCTCACCAGAAGAGCCACCTCTTCGCGGTCCATCCCCAAAAGCGACGAATTTGACTGTTTACTCACGGGCAAACATGGAAAAAATAGGCATCAGCGTGCCCTATTCGTAAGCTACTGATACTAAATCCTTTAATTTTATTCCTCTTAGCGCCCGCCCGTCCCGCCGGATATGTCAGAATAGATCAAGATACTTTTCATTCGAACGCCTTGCTTTCATATGGTAAAGGAAGTCCGCAATATTCGCCGTCAGGTTTTGCCACATGGCCTGACTGTTATCACCGAGCAGATGGAACACATTCGCTCCGCTTCCATCGGCATATGGCTCGAAACGGGCTCGCGCGATGAAACTCCGCAGTCCAATGGCATCTCCCATTTTATCGAGCACATGGTCTTCAAAGGGACCAAGCACCGCTCCGCAGAGGAAATTGCGCGCCAGGTCGATTCCATCGGCGGAAATATGGATGCGTTCACCTCCAAGGAATGCATCTGTTTTAACGTCAAGGTGCTCGACGAACACCTTCCGGTGGCGCTCGAAATTCTTACCGATCTGGTGCTCCACCCCACGTTCGCAGCCGAAGACATCGCGCGGGAACGCGGCGTCATTCTCGAAGAAATCAAGATGGACGAAGATAATCCCGACTATCTCGTCCACGAAATCTTCACCCAGAATTTCTGGAAAGACCATCCCCTCGGCAAGCCGATTCTGGGAACCAAAGAAACCGTAAAGCGATTCGAGCGGGCCACGGTTCTCGATACTTATTCTCACCGTTTCGCACCC
>JASICF010000195.1 GCA_030044775.1 Candidatus Sulfotelmatobacter sp.
GATCGTTCCCTGCGGCGAAACTGTGACTTCCGGGTCGATGATGTCTTCCTTCCAGTAGCGTTTCGAAGCGGAGACATCGCCGGGCAAGCTGAAATTCTGCAATGTAGAAAGAGCGATGTTGTGAGCGCGCCCAATGCCCGACTCCAACATGCCGCCACACCAGACAGGAATCTTTTGCGACTGGCATATATCGTGAATATGCCGGGCTTCGCTGAATCCGCCAACACGCCCAACCTTGACGTTGATGATTCGGCACGCGCCGATCTCCAGCGCAATCGCGGCTTTGCGCGCGCTGATGATCGATTCGTCGAGGCAAATGGCGGTTCTCAATTCTTTCTGTAGCCGCCCATGGTAAAAAATGTCGTCATCCCATAGCGGCTGCTCGATCATCAACAGATTGAACTGATCGAATTTGCGTAGATGCTCCATCTGATCGAGCGTGTAAGCGGAGTTCGCGTCGCAACTGAGAGTGATCTCGGGCCAGCGGGATCGAATCTTCTCCAGCACATTGACATCCCATCCAGGCTTAACTTTTACTTTGATGCGGCGATAGCCGGCAGCCACTTCGATCTGAATCTTCTCTAGCAGTTGCTCGACTGAGTCCTGAATGCCGATTGAAACTCCGCAAGGAATCTCGGCGCGCGTGCCGCCGAGCAGTTTCCCCAACGGCATCCTTTTCTGCTTCGCTTCCGCATCCCACACCGCATTTTCAAGAGCCGCTTTCGCCATCCGATGCCCGCGCACTTGCGAGAAAAGTGCTGGGCAGTCCTTCGCCGATTCGAGATTGCGGCCGATCAACGCAGGCGCGAGATAGTGAGTAATGGTTGGCCAGGCGGTTTCGGCCCACTCGCTGCTATAGAAAGGATCTTCGCCCGCAACGCATTCTCCCCAGCCGTTGACGCCCTCGCAATGAACCGTGAGTAGCGGAATACGCCGGCTGTAGGTGCGCCCGAAACTCGTCTCAAAAAAATGGACGAGGGGCATTTGAATCTCGCGGATGGTGACGGCTTCAATTTTCATATCTTAGGAAAAATCCTGCGCTGCCACGGAGACGCTGGGTCACGAAAAAATGCGGGCTAACATCGCTGCTTGCTCAGCGCGCTGGTTTTCCATGTCCCTCGATGCAATCATTCCCTCGATGAATACGACCATCGCTCGTCCCAGTTGCCAAAAGAGAATTTGCCGTTTCCTGCCGAATCGCGCTGGTAGCCGAGCACCGTGAGGCCACTTTCGAAGGCCCGAAGGAATTGCTCGCGGTTGTGCTCCTGAACCTGCTGCGCCTGGTGCCTGGTTTCGGCGGCGGCTTTCCACTGATAAATCCCGGCTGGGACTTCGATGGCCGTTCTTGCCTCAAAAGCTGGATTGCTGCCGGTTTCCAGCAAAGTCCGAACACGTTTCGATTTGAGCCACCACTCGGCGATCAGCCGGTCGCTGGGAAGCCCCCCTTGCAGCGGGGACGAGGTGATCCCGTATTGGTTGATGTTGTAGCGGCGCGAAATCGCTCCCAGCTTTTCTATATTCAGGTATGCATTCTTGATTTCGAGAGGATCGTAAGTCCATTCGATCAACTCGATGCCGCGCGAAAGAGCATCTTCGCGCTGCAGCAGTTTCAAACGGCGGCCGAGTCCCGAGTTGCGATGCTCCTTGCGAACCGCAAGCATGTGAGAATGCAAGTAAAGATGGCCTGAGCGCGTTCCCGGGACCGACAGAGCGAAGCCGATCATTTCTTTCCCATCAAAAGCCCCCATCACCTGGCCGCCGACTTTTTCAGCCACAACAAACATGCGCAAAGGGATGAGCTCGTCGTCGGTAAAGTTCCAGACTTCTTTTTGCAATGCCACGCAAGTTCGCAGCTCATCGAGGCCCTGACAGCGCCGGATGACAATTCCGTCAGCACTCACGCTGGTTTCTCCTGTTGCTTGGCCTGTTGCCAGAGCGATTCGAGCTCTTTCATGGGTGTGCGCTCAGGAGTCATGCCTTGCGCGAGCAAGCGCTGCTCTATCCATTGAAAGCGCCGCCGGAACTTGCGATTGGTTTTGCGCAAAGCAGATTCCGGATCGAGCGAAAGATAGCGCGCAATATTCACCAGAACAAAGAAGAGATCTCCAACTTCTTCCTCCAGCCTCTCGCGGAGATCTTCCGAAATTGCCGGGCGGCCAGAACCGGCAACTCCCCGGCCCTCCCGGCGCGGTCCCGGAGCGGGAAACTCTTGCAAGTGCCGATGCAGTTCGGCCACTTCCTCGTCGAGCTTCTCGAATAATCCTCCAATGTTTGGCCAATCGAAACCAATCTGCGCCGCCCGCGAACTAAGCTTGCGAGCTTCGAGCATGGCCGGCATCGAAGTAGAGATGCCAGACAGAATTGAGTTTGAAGCGGTCGCGGATTGCCGGTTTCCGTTCTGGCTCGATTCCGTTGTTTCTTGCGCCCGCCGTTTTCGTTCTTCGACCTTTAGAGCTTCCCAATTTCGCTTTACGTCGGCTGAGGTCTCGGCTTTCACGTCTCCGAATACGTGGGGATGCCGATCAACCAATTTGCGCGACAATCCGTCGAGAACATCATCGATGGAAAAGTTTCCCTGCTCTTTCGCCATCTCGGAATAAAAAAGGACCTGCAGCAAGAGATCGCCGAGTTCGCCGGGCAACTCCTCCCAATCGCGATTATCGATCGCTTCCAGAACTTCGTAGGTTTCTTCGAGCGTGTAGGGCTTTATGGAATCAAATGTCTGCTCGCGATCCCAGGGACAGCCACCGGGGGCGCGTAAGCGCTCCATGATTTCGACTGCGCGTTCGAAACGTTCGCCAGTGCTGGGCATTGAGCCACCACTCTAAATGAGGCAGCGGATTGCGGGCAATCAGGCGGACTGTCACAAGTCCGGCCTGTCGATTTCAGTTCCTGCCCGGAATGCACAGCTTTTTGCATAACTGCCTCAATCTTTGGGCATCTTACTGGCGGTACCAAGGTTACCTTCTCCCATTCCGGCACCCGGTGCAAACTTTAATGATGGAGGGTTAGGCCCTTTTCAAGGGATTGCCGGAAAAGTTGCTGCTCTCCATCTTCCGAGCTTCCCGCATCTAATTGAAATATATGGCTCTAGCCGCAAATCCCCGAGCGCCCCTGGAATCCCAGCACTTTCACGTGGTGGTGATTGGAGGCGGCATCAACGGCGTGGCCGTCGCGCGCGAGTGTGCCCGAGCAGGTAAGCGAGTGCTGCTGATTGAGCAGAACGATTTCGCTTCTGGGGTAACCAGCCGCTCTACCCGCATCATTCACGGGGGATTGCGCTATTTGGAATATGGAGAAATTGCACTGGTTCGCGAATCGCTGCGCGAACGCGAGCGGTTGTTGCGCGAGCGGTCGCATCTGGTTCACCCAATGCATTTTCTTCTGCTGCTCAACGAGAACAGCCGCCGCAGCGCAATGAAAGTGCGCGCAGGGTTGTGGCTTTATGAACGATTGGCCGGGAAACATTCGCATCGCAGAGCACGCGAAATGGAGCTCAAGCAGCTGGAGCGGGTTCTCGATAACGGCCATCAATGGTCATTTTTTGATTATGAAGACGCGCAGTGCGAATTTCCGGAGCGGCTGGTAGCGGAATGGCTAACCGAAGCGATGGCAGCCGGAGCAGTTGTGCGCAACCACGCGGAAGTGCTGGCGGTAGACGTGGCGCATGGCCGGGCGCACGGCGTACTGGTGCGCGACCAAATCAGCGGGCGCGATGAGCGGGTGGACGCCAGCTGGATAGTCAACTGCGCGGGACCCTGGGCAGACCGAGTGTGCCAGCGCTCTTCGATTCGCACATCGAAGCCCTTGCTGGGCGGGGTCCGTGGTTCTCACATCGTGCTGCCACGGTTTTCCGGATCACCAAATGCGGCGGTGTACGCGGAGGGCGAAGATGGGCGACCGGTGTTCGTGATTCCGTGGAACGAACAGATTCTGGCGGGAACCACCGAAGTGGCCGATAGCGGCGATCCGGCGAGAGCTGTTCCCTCCGCTGATGAAATCGCGTACCTGGTGCGCTCCGTCGCGCAATTATTTCCCAAGGCAAAGATCTCGGCGCAGAGCGTAAAGCATGCATTTGCGGGAATCCGTCCGCTGCCTCATTCCTCGGACAAGAACCCATCCGCGGTGACGCGAAAGCATATTCTTCACGATCACGCGGATGATGGCGCGGCGCGAATGCTTTCTGCCATTGGCGGCAAGCTCACGACGGCATCGGCGCTGGCTCGCGAGTGTGCCGGAAAAATCGGCTTGAGAGTGAGTGAATCGAACCCAGTCGCCATGGGTCCAGGCCGCGCGCTTGATCCTCTGCTTGATGAAGCGGTACTCGAAATCGCGCGCATGGGAGCGGTGAGCGAAGAAACAGCCCGCGGCATGCTGGAGTGGCACGGCAAGCGCGCCGCCGATATCGCGCGCATGGCTCTGGTGAGCGCAGAGTTGCGCGCACCAATTTGTCCGCACACTTCGCATGTGATTGCCGAAGTGGTCGAGGCTTACCGGCGCGAATGCGCCATAACTTTGGGCGACGTGCTTCTGCGGCGCGTGCCGGTTGCGCTCGGACCGTGCTGGTCGGAATCCTGCAGTCGCGAAGCCGCGCTCCGCATAGGCGCGGTTATGGGCTGGAAAGAGCAGACCATGGGCGCCAACCTGGAATCATTTGAAACCGAACGATCGGCATTTTTGAGGCCGGTCGGCCGAACCGACGTGGCATTCGAAGCCGCGGCAGACTGATCCGTCGTTCCTCACAACCGCGGTCACTTGCCGCTTTTTCTGCCCGTTACTCGTGGGCTCGTATCTTTCGCGAGGGTCAGGCGCACCCGCTGAGGATTGTCTGAAATTATTCCGTCCACTCCGAGTCGCGAGAATCGCACGAAATCGGCGGGAAGATTCACGGTCCAGACGAAGATTTTTCTTCCGGCAGCCTTGATCTCGGCCACACGCTTCGGCTGGGCGAGTTTCCAGTGCAAAATTACATATTCGGCCGGGAGATCGAACCAGCGCCTGAGTTGAGATTGGGTCTCGCAGATCAGGCCAAGTGGAATCTTGGAGTCGAGACCGCGAAGTTGCTCCAGCGCTTCGGGAAGAAATGATGAGACCACGAATCCGCGTACTGGAGGAAGACTGCGAAGCAACTCGCAGCAGAGACTTCCCAGTCCAGGCACTTTCAGTTCGACATCCAGAAACGCCTTGCGCCGATAGCGGGCCAGGACCTCGGGCAGGAGCGGCAACTGCAACTGTTGCGCAGAGGACGCCGCGATCTCCATCCCGTGAATTCGCGCATCGTGGCAGACGACCGCATGCCCATCTCCGGTGAGCCGAACATCGAATTCGAACCCATCGCAACCCTGGGCGAGCGCAAGATCGAAGGATGCAAAGGTATTTTCAGGAATAGCCTTCTCGGCGCGCACGCCGCGGTGGCCGAGAAGCATGGGACGAAGCGGCATCCGTTCGATTCTACGCGGACACGAACCAGAGCATCAGTTTAGAATCTAGTCGAGATCGAAATCGCGGATGGGCTTGCCGGTGTCCGGCGTTTCTTTGGCCTTCTTTAACGCCTCCTGGAACTTTTTTTCGAGAAGCTCGGAAGCGTGCTTTTGCGCCTCGACCGATTGCCGGAAGATGGATTCGCGGCGGCTATCCTGTTCCTTCATGGCCCTGGCGGCTTCTTCCATATCGCCGAACATTCTCGGCTTGACCGCAGCCGTATGAGCGATAACGGCGGCTGTGCCGGTATCGACCTTGAGCAGCGCGCCGCAGCAGGGGCACGTAACTTCGATGGTGACCGACTTCGCGGTGGAACCGTTAGCCATTGAGCGAATCATACCGCAAAACGGTCTCTCGTGCTTCGCCTCAGCCTCTTAGCTTAATTGGGAAGATATGAAACACGCTAAGCAGTTCCCACCCCAGAAGAAACATAGAGAGCACAACCACCAGCACGGCCATCATCTCTCCGAAGGTCAGACCGCGGCGGTTGGGTTCGAATCGGCGCGCGGCCAGGCTGAGAATATTGAGGGTGGCAAAGCCGAAAACCACTGCCCACAAAACGTTATATACGTCATCGCGCGCGATGGAGCGCCGGAAAAACACGAGCGAAGCCACCAGAGCGGGTGAGAGGCCGAATCCCTTCGTCGCGCATCGCAAGCCGTCCCCGATCATCTTCTCGAAGATCAACCTTCGGACAACCAGGCCCTGAATGATCAACACTGCCGGAAGATTCATAGTACGTCTGAAACCACAGGAAAATAGCCGGATTTCGCCCCAAGTAATTGGCATCTTACCTTTTTTCCCCCCGCAGGTCACTCCGTCGATTGCGATGTCAGGCCACTCGCCGGTCGCAACGCGATGTTCTCAGTCATACGCCCTTCGGTAAGATACAAGCATGAAATCGAGGCGCGCCATTTTCTTCGACGTCGGCAACACGCTCCTTTTTCCGAACCGAGCGAAAATCATGTCCCCAATTGCAACCGAGCGGCACCTCAAACTCGATCAATGGCAGGCGCTGGAGAGAAAGACGAAAATGAAATTCGATCGCGGCATGCAGCATGGACAAGTCGATCACGGCTTCTGGTGGATTTTTCACACCTACCTTCTCGAAGGGCTAGGAGAGAGCTTTCTTCATCGCGATGAACTGGTTGCCAACACTCGCAACTCCGCCAACTGGGACCAGATTCTTCCAGGAACGCGCGAGACACTTCAGCGTAT
>JASICF010000196.1 GCA_030044775.1 Candidatus Sulfotelmatobacter sp.
GCAAACATCAAAAGGGAAATCAGGATAATCGGAATGCCCAGGGTATGGCAGGCGCGGTTCACCCGATTCTGATGGCTGGTCGCATACTGCGCGATCCATTGCTCGCGATTGCGTCCTGCCAGCATCCGGCGATCATACACCAGTTCCTCTGGGGCGCTCGGCAGCTAAGCAATTTTTCGTGCTGGCTCAGTGTGAAATTACAGCCAGCCGTTGTCCCGATTGCGTCATCCCGAGCAAAGCCGCCTTTCAGCGGAGCGAGGGATCTCGCGCGGTGTGCACGGTGACGCGCGGGGTCCCTCCGCCCGCCGACGCTCGGGACGACGCATCAGAGGGAAAGCCCAAACTGACCAGTCACCCAATCTTCAGCACAACCTTCCCGAAGTTCTTGCCTTCCTCGAGCAGCTTGTAGCCTTCGACTGCATTGCTCATCGGCAGCACTTTCCCGATCACCGGCGTGAGCTTCTTCTGCTCGATCCACTCCGCAAGTTGCTTCCACGCCGCATCCATGATTTCCCGCCTCTGCGAGAGATAGGTCAGCCATAAGCCCTGCACCATCGCCGACCTCGCGTACAGGCCTCGAACATCCAGTTGCGGTGCTTTGCCGGTCGCCGAGCCATATTGAATGACGCGCCCAAAATCCCGCAGGCAGCGGATGCTCTTCGCTGTGTGCTCCCCGCCAAGCATCTCAAACACCACGTCAACTCCTTCACCGCGCGTCAGCGTCTTCACCGCTTCCTCGTAATCCTCGCGTTTGTAGTTGATGCCGTGCCGCAATCCCAGCGCTTTCACCCGTGCTAGCTTCTCGTCGGAAGAAGAAGTTCCATACATCTCGATTCCGAGAATGTGCCCGATCTGCACCGCCGCCGTGCCCACTCCTCCCGCCACGGCATGAATCAATGCGCGTCGCGGCCCTGCGGCGCCCGGCATCTGTCCCGCCACCGGTTGGCCCGTCATCCCCGCCTGCCAGTAAGCCAGATAAGCGGTGAAATAGTTTACTGGGAAGGCCGCCGCCTGTTCATCGCTCCAATGGTCCGGGACCGGCCAGATCAGGTTCTCATTCGCCGCAACTTTTTCGGCGAACGCTCCCCACTGCAGGTAACCCATTACCCGCCGTTTGCTGCCTTCCTCGAGCCCGCAAAATTCCCGGCCTGCAATCAGCGGCGGAGCCGGTGTTCCCGGATATCCTCCTTGCGTGGTCATCAGGTCCGCGAAATTCAACCCTCCGGCACTGGCCCGCACTAAAATCTGCCCCGGTTTCACCTGCGGCTCAGGCATTTCTTGAACGGCCAGCGATTCCGGCCCACCCAGCTTCGTGATCACCAGTGCTTTCATGAGGCGAGTCTAGCAGGATGTGTGCCTCGGCGAGCCGATCCGAGCACCGGAAATCACAGGCGGGCTGAAAATCCGAGTGCGGAGGAAGCCGTGAGCTTTCTCCGCACCGAAGATTACTTCTCAGACTCAGTGGCGAAACATCGGTCTCTGCTTCGAAAACGCTTCATCGGCGCCTTACAGAATAACGATCAGTGCAATCTCCATGCCCGGGTGCGCCAGATCGATCAGGAAGTACTGCCCATCGATGAAGTCGATGTAGCAATCGTCCGTGTACGCCCACCCCACCGGCCACGCCTGCACAAATTCAAACGTGTATCCGCTGTATTGGAATTGCGGCTGGCCAGCCACAATTACGCCCTGCGCATGGAAGGAATGCTCCCGTCCGAAATGCGCGTGAAATTGCTTATCCGGGATGTGCCCGCCGCCCTTGTTGCCGGGGTGGTCATTTCCCATTTGCTGGTCAGCGTGATCCTGCCCCTTGCGCGCATCGGCTGGCTGACCCGGATGATCCGGTGTCGCCTCCGGATGTTCCTTGTCCTGCTGGCGCATCTGGTTTTGCTTCTCTTCCTGTTTCGTCGGTTTGGCTTCATCGGGGTGCGCCGGTTTCGCCTCGTCCGGTTTCTTTGGTTCCTGTTGAACCTGTTTGTCATCCTGCGGCTTGTCGTCCTGCGCCGAAACCAGAACTACACTTCCGGCCAGCAGCGCGAGAATTGCTATGCCCAGAGTCACTGCCTTCACACTCACCACATTCAAAGACCGCAAAGTTTGCATTCTTGCCTCCAGCCATCGGTCCGATGGTTTGATGGTTTAACGATCCGTCGCCAGCTCGTCCTCTTCCGGCTAGCCGGATGTCGGATTCGGCAATGGGCCTACAGCCCCTGCCTCGCAACTCAGATGCCCTTAACACCACACTTCATTCTGGGGAATAAACTGTATGCAGCAACCCGCACAATCTGTAGATTCCTGGCTCTTTCCAGCAGAAACTGCGCCGTGCACCTCCTGTTTTCCCGCCACTCCTCGCGGGTATATACTTTGGGCGATAGTATTACTGAGTTCCTCCCGGCCACGCCTCCACGGGCCGGGACGGGGCGCACATTCATTCCTCTACTTCGCGCCCCGCATGCTGATTTGCCGGTTCCCGCCCGGGGCGGCGAGAGACGGCACCGTGCACCTCGCCGGAAAGAACGGCGAAACGGTTGCCGGGGGAGGTGGAATCGTGGATTTAGTTCTTATTCGTCTTCTTTTTGTAATCGTTGTTTCTATCACCTGTTACGTAATCGCACCCTTCGGACGCCCCCCGCTTGTCGATGCCGGTATCGGCGCGGTCATCGGCGCAGGCATTGTCCTCTTCGAATGGAAGCTCCGCGGAGTCAGTCTCAAGCGCCTGATCGGGGCGGCCATCGGCAGCATTCTCGGCATTTGCGGCGCTTACCTGTTCGCTATGGTCATCCGCAGCAGTGTGCCTCCAGGCAGCACCCAGAGCTTTCTGCAGATCATGGTCATGCTGCTCATGGCCTACGTCGGCCTGATCGTCGGCGCAAGTAAAGGCGATCTGCTGAACCTCGCCGCGCTCGGCGGAATTTTCGGCGGCGAGAAACAGAGCAAGAAGAGCTATAAGATTCTCGACACCAGCGTCATCATCGACGGCCGCATCGCCGATATCGCCGAAACCGGCTTCCTCGATGGCGTCATCGTCGCGCCGCAATTTGTGTTGCGCGAACTGCAGTTGGTCGCCGATTCCGCAGATTCGCTCAAGCGCAATCGCGGCCGCCGCGGCCTCGATGTTCTCCAGCACCTGCAGAAGATGCCCAGTCTGCAAATCCAGATCGTGGAAGACGATTTTCCCTCCGTCCGCGAAGTCGATCTCAAGCTGATCGAACTCGCCAAGCTCTACGAAGGCAAAATCATCACCAACGATTTCAATCTGAATAAAGTCGCGCAACTGCAGGGCGTCGAAGTCCTGAACATCAACGAACTCGCCAACTCGCTCAAGCCCATCGTGCTGCCCGGCGAGATCATGAAGGTTTTCATTCTCAAGGAAGGCAAGGAATACAACCAGGGCGTCGCCTATCTCGACGACGGCACCATGGTGGTCGTCGACAACGCCCGCAAAATGATCGGGAAGACGATCGACGTTTCGGTTACTTCCGTCTTGCAGACAACCGCTGGGAAGATGATCTTCGGCAAGTGGGACGAGCGTGCCTTTACCCGCACCAGCATTCCAGTGGCGACGCCCGTTAACGCGGCCCCGGTGCCCGCGACCGTTCCCGTCACCTTGACGGAGACGAAGCCTTCACCGCAGTAAGGTTTTGGCCTGAGTGTAGCGGCTCTTTGGGTCTGGAGCCGCGGCAGCGCTTTCTAAAGCGCAGGCGTCTAAGACGCAGGCAGACGAACCGACGCGACCGCGATCGTGTCGTTATTCCGCGTGCCCATGACGGTTACACGCACGCCCGCTGCCCGCTTCAGCAACTCGGGTTCGCCTTCCAGAACATAAACTTTATCGCCGTCGACCAGCGCGAAATGCTCGCCCGCGTGTACGCAGGATCGTGTGCACCCGGCGGCGCTTTGCGCCGCATCCGCCGAATGTCTGGCTCCACAATGCGTGTCGGTAACCACGCCCTCATACGGTTGCGCTTCGGCACTCGGGGCGACGGCCTGCGATGCAGACTTAGCCGGCGTACTCTGAGCCTGTCCTCCCTGCCCTGTCTCATCCGAACCGTCGCGACTTGCCGCGCCCACGGTCACGAAGAAAACGGCCAGCACACAGGCTATTCCACAGATTGTGGCAGCCAGTTCAACCCACAGTCGCAGCCTGATTGGTTTCATGGGTCTTTTTGTATCCGCTTGCGTCGCTGCAGTTGCCTTGCCTGCGGCGTCAATTTATATGTGCACGCGGGCTTCCAAGCGTTATTCCGAATGGACATGCTGACCTAAGTCCTGTGGCAAGCCGCGTTTGCAATTCCCTCCGCAATGCTTCGCCCGACCCCAGACCCTTCGCGCTGCCCAAAAAATATACAGTTGTGTTGCACACGTCTGGGTACCTGTAAGGTATTCACCTTAGAGGCTCATTTCAAAACGGTTTGGCAGGGTACTGCCTTCAGCCGTGCCGCCAAAGCCCCGCACGGGACAGGGACTTTAATCTGTAAGATGCTCTGAGTTTGCTTCCTTGGTTTACTCGTCATCTGCGTGGGTAACGCTCGCTATGGCACACTGTCTTCATGCCCAGCCTGACTCTCGGCTCGTTCGAACTCACAATTTTTTCCGACGGCATTTACCGCCTCGATGGCGGCGCATTTTTTGGAGTGATCCCGAAGACCATGTGGTCGCGCAAGGTCGAGGCCGATGAAAGGAATTACGTGCCGGCCGGCATGAACTCTCTCCTCATCCGGACCGGCAAGCAAACTGTGCTTGTCGAAACCGGCATGGGCAACAAATTACCCGAGCGCATGGTCAAGTTCTACGGCCAGCCCGCGCAGCTTTTGAAAAATCTTGCCGCCGCCGGAGTCGCGCCCGAAGATATCGACATCGTTATCAACTCCCATCTTCACTTTGATCACTGCGGTTGGAACACAATCAGAGATAAGTCCGGCAAAATCGTCCCTACGTTTCCTCGCGCAAAATATTTTGCGCCCGAGGGCGAGTGGCAATACGCGCGCCATCCCAGCGAGCGCGACGCCATCAGCTATATTCCCGATAATTTCGATCCTCTCATCGCCAGTGGCCAGATGACGCTGCTCAAAGGCGGAGAAGAAATCGTTCCCGGCATCACCGTAAAAACCTTCCCCGGCCACACCGCCAGCATGATGGCAGTAATTGTTCGCGGATGTCATTCCGGGGAGCCGAACCGCGCCTGTCATCCTGAGGCGGCCACTAATAGTGGATCTCATTCCGAGGAGCCGTTTTTTGGCGACGAGGAACCTGTTTCAGCGCGAGACGAGCATCCTCTTACCGCCTGCTACATCTCTGATCTCATCCCCAGCACCGCCCACATCGATCTTGCTTGGGGCATGGGATTCGATCTCTACCCGCTGCAGACCATCGAAAGCAAGAAGGACTATTACGCGCGCTCAATTTCAGAAAAATGGCTGACGGTCTTCACCCACGATCCGAAAACTCCTTGGGCATACATAGAGAAAGATGAGACGGGGAAGATGGTGGCTAGGTCACTGTAAGTGCCCATCAGCGTCTCTTGCGACGTTTCTCGGGATTATTCATCAACGCGTTGATCGCGATTTTGCATCCGAACCAGAGCGATAACGGAGAAAAAATCATCACCGCCGAAAGGGCGGACAAGTCGTGTGAACGAATCGCAGCCGCCAGTCCGGCCAGACCGAAACAGCCGAGCACAACCCCCGAAAGGCCCAGGGCAAACGCGCCAACTCGCTGAATTCCATTAAGGCGGGCGCTTCCATTGATCAGGGTTCCGTAGAACATTGCGCCGTTAGGAATGCGCCTGATCGGATCGATATTATCCTGGCGGCGGGCAAGATCTTTCAGCCATTCCTCTCTGGATTTCATAGGGCTACTACAGCTTAGTAATGGGTTCGGAAATGCGCTAGTTACCTTCGGCGACGAGTTGGTGTCGCACACGGTCGATCGACCAGGCAGAGTGACAATTCTTTACGACATCGCGCCCCTTGTTTTTCATAAAATTACGCGACGGGGTTCAGCATTCAAAAAAATCGGCCAACCGTGACTGCCGTATCTGCCACAAAGTCATAAATCCGAAACAAATGGATCTCAAACAGGACAGTCAAGGAGCGATCATGAATCGATTTGTCATAGTTGTCGGCGTCAGTGGGGCATTCTTGCTGGGAGGCACGCTGACTGCGCTTGCACAGGACGATCACCACGACGACGCCCGCCAGGAAGAGCGGCACGATGAGCACGTCGAGCATCGGCAGGAAGTGCGCCGCATCGACGATGCTCATTTCCGGGCGCATTTCGGCCACGACCATCATTTCGCCATCCGCCACGTCACTCTCGTCGGAGGCCGGCCGCATTTCGCCTACGGCGGCTACAACTTTGAAATCGTCGATGCGTGGCCGCACGCATGGTCTTACAATGACAACTGCTACATCGATTTCGTCGACGGTGGATATTTCCTCTTCAACCTGCGGCACCCAGGAGTGCGCATCGCGGTCGCGATTGTTTGAGGGGCCTCCCATCGCGACGTGGAAAAGGCGCGGGCCCCGACCCGCGCCTTTGTTTTCTACTGATGCTCGCGACCTCAACTAGCCCCTACATGCAGTCCGCAATCGGCGGTCGAGCCGTCAATACCGCAGCGCCGGAACCAGAGTCGAGTATTCGTTTGGCATCGCGATCGTCTGGTTGTTGTCGGTAATCAAGCCGGTGTTCGGGTCGAAGGCATACACCGGAATAACGTATTTGCCGTTCCACGACAATGTGCGAAAACCGTAGATGAGCAGGTCGTCGAGGCTGAAACTATCAATCGAATCTGCCATTGGAATGCCGACAGGCTCGATCGTCTTCTCACTCATATTTAGTTGTGTCACCTCAGTCCCGCCCGCATAGCTATAGAAGAATATAAATTTGCCGGTGCGGTCGGCGGCTATGCCAGACGAATAGCTGCACAGATCGAGCATCGTGTGAGTGCACGGGAAGTTCAGCGTGGCGTTCGGCCAATAGACATAAAGCTCGTTCGGGCTATCCTCATATCCCTGATTTTGAAAACTGAGTATCGCTGTGGGCGTGAAGGCTACAGTATTGAACTCGTCCTCGCTGCTTCCAGCGCCGATAGTCGGCACGTCCGGACCAAGCGCCCCGGTTCGCTGATCCACAGTTTGAGTGTAATAGTAGTCCACCCAATCGTCGTAGCCTGAACAGCGCCAGCCGTCAATAAGCTGCGTCCCGCTGCGATTGAATCCGATTAAAGAAAAACTTGGGTCGGCAAACGGATTATCGGAGCCGCAAATCGAGTCGGTCGGAGGGGAGGTGATAGCACTAAGGCTAGGGAAGGCAGTCAGAATCCCCGTTTTCGGATTGAGGGCGAATGCCCGGATTCCAAACTCGGGTTGCTGCGATGAGTTCTGGGGAGTCTGAACGCCATACGCCAACGTTCCGTTCGGATCGATTACGAAGTCTGAAAATGGAAACTTGACCGTCTGGATCGGAGGACCCTGTGGCGCTCCCTTCGAATCTGTCGGATAAACGCGCAGACCCATGCCTTCCGCGCCGCACTCACAGAGTACATAGAGATAGTGATCATTCGCTCCCGGCACGAAAACAGGATAGCTGTTTGCTGGTGCGGGTACGGTTAGCGTGCCGTATAGAGTGGCGTTGCCGTATCCGGGATCGACATTGTAGGTTTGAATCGTGTTATCGGTCACGAGGTAGAGCACATCGATGGGCGATGTGGTTTGATCCTGGCTCTGCGCGAAGATTGTCGATGGAATGAGGAGACATACGGCCACAATAATGGCCGGAAAGGACAAGTGGCGGGGCATAGATTCCTCCGCGGGCTGAGTAGCGGCGAACTGCGGCGGGTTAGAGTCCGGTCCGGGGCAGGATGTTGCCGGCTATTTATCTCCACCACTCGCGATCGCGGCCGGAGTAACTACTTCAGCCCATCCACCACATACAAATCCGAAAGCCACCGTCCCAGCGAATACGCGTATGACTTGCCGTCGGCGCTGAAGCGGATGGCGGGAATGCTTTGCGCGCCGGCAGGATCGGCGGGAACAATTTCCTTGAACGGGGTGCGCTTGTTTGTCGCCAGATCGAGTCGCGTGATCTTCAACGGCAATCCGCGAGTGCGCACCAGCACGCTCTTGCCATTATCGATAAAACCTATCGTGAATTCGTCCGGTTGCACGTCGAGGTTCAGCCTTTGCGGCGCACTTCCATCGAC
>JASICF010000197.1 GCA_030044775.1 Candidatus Sulfotelmatobacter sp.
CGCGGTGCTTACGATACCGCCACTTTCCGCGGTTTATACTCCCGCACTTCCAGCCTGAATACCACCGGCTTCTGCGCCTGATGCGGATGCTTGCCGCCTTTATAGACGTTCAGCTTCGAAAGCATGTGCGCGGCCAGCTTGTTCTTCGGCAACATGCGCCGTACAGCGTCCTCGATAATCTGTTCTGGCTTGCGCGCCAAACGCTTGCGGTAATCTTCAGTCCGCAAGCCGCCAGGGTAACCCGTATAGTGGTGATACTGCTTCTGCTCAGCTTTCATGCCGGTCGTCTTAATCTTTTCGGCATTCACGACAATCACGTGATCACCGGTATCGAGAAACGGCGTGTACCGCGGATTCTCTTTGCCCGCGAGGATGCGCGCCACCTGCGACGCCAGGCGCCCGAGCGTCTGCCCGTCTGCATCCACGACGTACCACTTGCGCACAATTTCCCCCGCTTTGGGGAAATAGGTTGACATCAGAACTCTCCCAATGAAAAAAATTACGAAAGAAGACCGCTCGTTGATTCCCGGCGAGGACGCCAGACCATCAGGCGGGCAACTACAAGACTTCCCAAAGCCTTAAAGATATCGTAGCTCTGAACTGAATGTCAACGGACAGAGGGTAACCTGCCCGTACGACCGGTGCCGGCGACACGCCCTGGGACGGATCGTAACCATTACCTCGCCCGAGCCAAGACCAGGGTAATATCATCGGGCTGCTCATGGTCGCCGATCCAGTCATCGACCGCCGCTGTCACCGTCTGACTGATTTGCACGAGAGGCAGCCGGCGGTTCCCGCTGACCAGATCGATCAGACGCTCTTCGCCGAATTCCCCAAATTCATTCTCCGGCTCAGTGATGCCGTCGCTATAGGCCAGGAGAATCTCACCCGGCCGCATATCGACCCAGCCTTCGTCGTAACTCATGTTGTCGAAAAGTCCAACCACGGTACCGCCTGATTCGAGCCTGCGGACTCTTCCGTCTTCGCCAACCAGGATTGGCGGCAGATGGCCGCCGTTACTGTACGTCAAACGGCGCGACCGTCCGTCGTAGACTCCCAGAAACAACGTCGCGTATTTTTCCGGAGGCGTACTTTCAAAAAGCTGGTGATTGAGCAGTCCTAGCAGCGGTCCGGGAGATACTTCCAATCCCTCGGGCCATGAGGCAATCATTCTTCCCGTACCGGCGACCGCGCCCACGGCGACCGGCTCTCGCATTTGGGGCAGGCTCTCAATGCTGTAGGCGCGCACGGCCGAGTGAATCGTGGCCATCAGCAGCGCGGCCGAGATGCCTTTCCCGCTGATGTCCCCGACCGCCAAAATCATTTTGTGCGAACTTGCAGTCAGGAAATCATAGTAGTCGCCGCTGACCGTGCGCGCGGGACGGCAGAAACCATGAACTTCCAGCGACTCGATCTCGGAAATCTGCCGCGGGAACAATTGCGCCTGCACTTCCTGCGCGATGGCGAGTTCGCCTTCCAAACGCTGCTTTTCTTTCTGCTCCTGAACCAGTTTCTCGATGGATTCGGTCATCGAATTGAAAGACAGCGACAATTGCGCCAACTGGTCGTCAGATTTCACTGGAATGCGATGGCTGAAATCTGCGCGATTCACGTGGCCCGTTGCGTCATAGAGCTGAGCCACCGCACGCGTAACCGTACGCGTCATGCGGGTACCCGTGATCAGCGCCAGCAGCTCGATGATTCCAAAAAAAACCAGAACCGCCAGCAGGATGTACTCCACGCCTGTTGCAATGTCTCCCAGCGCGGCAAAAAGATGTCCATAGAGAACCGACGGGCGAGTTCTTACTTTCACCAACGCCCCCGTTCGAGCCAGGTTGCCTGTGCTCCAATTCACGACCTGAAGAGGCGTGCCAAACGTGATCTCGTGATCCATCATTCCATCGGCGGAGGGCAGGGTGCCGACGGCGAATGTGGGCCGCAACTCTTGCTGCCGCGAAGCTGGTGCCTTGGCAAACTCGACATCGGAGGCGCTACTCGCAGGTTCGATCGCGGTGTTCCCAGGACTGCTTGCTTGACCGCTTTCGGCGTAATTCTGCTTTGTCCGCGCGTTCGGCCGCTCGTCCCAATTGAATCCTCCGGGATAAAGAGTGATCTCTCCCAGATTGACCGCAATTCTGCCAATCAGATTTTTGTCAAAAGGCTCGCTCGTCACCACCGTAAGCTTCTGCGACCCGACGTCAAACATGGACGCCGCGCGCAAGTACAAATCCTGTTGATCGCGAACGATCTGGGTAAAAGGCTGGCCTTCGCGGACCATCTTGGCGTAAGGATTGTCGGGATTGTCCAAAAACGCGGGGAACATCCCCGATGCGCTCTCAGTGCCATTGATCGGCAGAGCTTTGCCGCCCAGCCACGCAAAAACCTGCCGCCTGCCCCAGGCTCGATCGCGCTTTCTCAGCCCTTCCAGCGATTCCGGCGTTGGTGTTTGGCCCTTTTCGATGCGTGCGGCAAGCTCGTTACCCAGGGCGGCGTTGACCGACTGCATGCTGCGCAGTTGAGAATTGATTTCAGAAGTAATTACGAACGTGGCAAATTGACCGGCAAACAGATAGGTTGTGATCAGTGCCATCAGCACCAGCAGCACGACCGGGATCACGCCGATAAAAACATAGGTGACGATCAAGCGGTTGCGCAGGCGCCATAGGATTTTTCTCTTGACCGTGCGGAATGCAATAATCGCAAACAGCACCGCTGCGTCGAAAAGGAGAAACCTGACCCAACCCCTTAGATCGGCGCCCCACTTCGGCGAGAAAAGGCTCAGCAATACCTGAAGGGCAAGAAGGGCGAGAGCCAAACCTAGCGAATAGCAGGCTCCGCGCGCGACCCATCCCTGCGGCCACAGGCCGGCTGCAGATATTCGTTCGCGCCAATTCCAATAAAAATCTTTCATGTCTCTTGTTGCGGGTACGTCCTGCGCCAGTCCCCACTTCCACAGCCCTGGGTTAGTGCTCGCGTCTCGAAAAAAAGCCGCCAGCTAGCGACTTGCAGCACCGCAAGCGATTCACGCGCCGCAAGTCTTGCCCTCAGATCGCCGCCAATGACCACCACCCGCTGCCGCTTTAAATTTCCGGGTAAAGATCGAAGAAAGCCTCCAGGCTCGTGCGCAATTGCTGTTCGATTTCTTCCTTACTGCCTTCGAGAACGTGCATGGTAACGTGAGCTTCATTGCCGTTCTTCAGCTTTACAGGAGCCTGGCCCACTTCTGTCACATCCTCCGAGGGCAGCAGCCGCATACCATAAACCAAGGTCAAGTTCGCCATAAGTGAATTCTAATCGCCTTGCGGTCATCCGCGATAATCTTTGGATTCTTGCCGCAGTTTAAGGATTTCATCGGCATCGTTTAGAATTCCGCCGTGCCCCAAAAATACCTTCTGGCTGCCGCAATTATTTTGACGGCTTTGGCTGCCGTGTCTCAGCAATCGCCGGAGCCATCCCCTCAACCCCAAGTGAAGGTGAACGTGTTAAACGTCTGCACCCCTTCCGCGGCGGAGCAAAAGGAGATTTCCGAAGCTCTCGGCCGCATTCCGACCCGCCCGGCCTTCGCCGACGACTTTGAAATTTCTCACGGCCGCTCTACTCTCGACCAGTCGCCGAACTTTCTTCAGCCCGGGCAGAACGCGAAGATGTCGGACGAGCCATCCGTCGCCAGCTATGTTCGTAT
>JASICF010000198.1 GCA_030044775.1 Candidatus Sulfotelmatobacter sp.
GCCAGCAGAACCTTCATCTCCGAGCCAAAGAGGAATCGGTCGGGTGTTAAGGAATAGTACAGCGGTTTGATGCCCAGCCTGTCACGAGCCACAAACACCGATTTACGGTTTGCATCCCAAATGGCAAACGCGAACATGCCGCGCAGGTGCTGCACGCAATCCTTGCCGTATTCTTCGTACAGATGAACGATCGTTTCCGTGTCGCTCTGAGTGCGGTATTGATGGCCGCGCGTGATCAATTGCTCGCGCAGGGTGCGATGGTTGTAGATCTCGCCGTTGAAGACGATCCAGAGCGAACCATCCTCATTGCTGATCGGTTGATGCCCGGTGGCGAGATCGACGATGCTCAGCCGGCGCATGCCAAGACCGATTGGCCCGCGCAAGAAAAAACCGTCATCGTCTGGGCCGCGGTGAGCCATGACTTCACACATGGGTCTCAGAACGTTGGGATCAACATTTGCGTCGTGATCGAATTCGAGGATGCCCGCAATGCCGCACATAGACTTTCCAACACACCTGGCTACAAACAGATCTGATCAGCGCACCGGGTCGAAAATGTCAGAGTCTTGCACCGCCAGTTCCTTCGTGATAACCGCCACCGGGGCTCCCATAGCCTGAATCCCCGAACCGTTCAACCACTCGACCGTTGCCGAGCGCGATGCCTGCGAAATAAATCTCACGCCTCGGTACTCCGCGAAGCTCCCGCCAACTACGATAATGTGCCTCAACAGCCGGCCCTCGAGCCTGCAATAGAGTAATTTCGCGTCGCTCACCCAAGGGCCGCATGTCCACGCTGAATTCTCTTGCGCGAAAAAGAAAAACTCACTCGAATCGCTCGTTCGATAACGGTAAGCGCAAACCGCGTTCTGCGGCGTGTCTCCGAGACTCCGAAAGTCCCCGATGTGACATTCTCTGGTTCGAGGTATGAGCAGAATTCCGCAGCGCTCGGATATTTCCGTCTTGGTGCTGAAACGAAGCAGCGGCGCAGCTTGTCTGGCTCCATACGCAGGGGACACAAAGCCTGTCGCGATGTCCGAACGCCAGTCAGAGTTTCGATCAAGAACGAATGCCAATCCAGTCTTGTCTTTGCTTTCGCCTGGGTTGGGATTGTCAGCGATAACCACATCGCCGGCCTTTGCAACCGCGATTTCAGGAGCAAAATGCCAGAAGCTTTCGAGGAGATGGTTGCCTCGCCCTTCGACAAAATCGCTGACCAACCAGGCTCCGCCTTTCACATGGAATACCAATCGTTGATGCAGGGCCAGACTGGAGAGCCCATATCCGTCGTGGCTGCCAAGAAAGAAGTCGAAGGTTTGGCCATTGATCCACGCTTCGGCGTTCACTTGGGGAATTGAATTCCATGCGAATGGTCCGCGCGGGATCGCCTGATCCAGCCCATCCACTCGAATTGTGTTGTGCGCGCCGGTGCCGCGGAAGTAGTTTCGATCTTCTGCCTTGGAAACATAGCTGTATGTGCCCGGATCAGTCAGAAAGCGCCGCCCATTCACCGATAACCGGATGCTCAGTGCGTCAGCGTGCCCATGGCCGCAGCTGCCAGCTCCCATTGGCCCGGCATCGATCATCAACTGCTGGGGAAAAGGCGAGAAGTCGTTCATCAGATAAATGCCGCCCGCCGTCAGACCTTGCGATGCGGCAACCAGCGCGCGAGGCCGATTCGCAAGGGACGTAATCGCTTTCTCGCCAAAAAGCCAAATCGATTCCTCGGTCAACTTTGTGCCGGCATACGTGCTGCCGAAGAGGCTGGCGCCAATCGCCAGAGGATCGGCCATATGCTCGACACAGTTGCGGCGGGGATTAAATACTCTGCCGCCATCGTCGTCGCCGAAACCTTCGATTGCTCCGGACACCGACAGCGCCTGCACAACGTCGAGCATTCGCTTGAGCACATCGTCAAATTGCTTTGGGATCGCAGTTCCGTTTTCACCCGCGAGAATTCGTGCGTGGAGAAAGAAATCGAGCGCGTATACGTGGTAGTAAAGAGCTTGCTCGAAGTAAACGCCGTCGGGCCTCACCTGCCGCTCGGATTCCCGCAGAAGAATCTTCCAACCCAAATCTCGCCAGCGCCGCGAAGCTGGAATCTCCGGGCACAAGATTCCAATGAAAAAGAGCGCAGCCGCCTCGCCCAGGAGATGCGTGTTCGGCGAAAAATATGTCGACAGGTAACGCTCGATATGTCGCCCGTTCAAGTGGAGTCCAAGGCTAAGATCGGTCCGAAAGGTCTCCGGAACCTCCGCGCAGTAGCCGAGCAGACTGCGTACCCAAAGCCAGGAGAGGCTGCGGAAGCCGACTTCGAGGGTGCTGGCCCAATTGATGCCCAGTGGATATGGATTGGCCTTCTGCCACGAACACCACTGCGTTGTCAGTTCGTTGACATACTTCGGGTTGGAGGTTAGAACCCAGGCTTTTGCCAGCGTGACGAGATGCTGATGACGGTTCAGTTCCCAAACGAGTTTGTGGTCGCCGACTGCATCGAAGTCGAGA
>JASICF010000015.1 GCA_030044775.1 Candidatus Sulfotelmatobacter sp.
GCCCTTACCGGTGGTGAGATTTACCTTTACGGATTTCGGATCGGTAGCGACGGTCGGCGAATGGAGCGGAGACTGCATGAGTTCAGTATCGCATAATGAAATCGGAGCAGAGCGGCCTGGCCCCGCATGAAATCTGGAAAGAAAAAAAGGTCTCGGAGTTAGCGGACTGTATTCGAATAAGTAGTCTTGGGAGCGGTCACCAGACCGACGGCAAGGCCGCCAATCGCCCCGGCCAGAATTCCCATCAGCGCGAGCACCAACCCGCTTTCAAGCAGCTTTGCTTTTCCCGACATCGATTTCTCCTGGCTCTCCCGACCTGGTGAAATGAGCTTCGTTCATTCTATCCGGAAGCAAGCCACGACAATGCGCTAAAATCCAAAGTAGCGCACG
This sequence comes from Candidatus Sulfotelmatobacter sp., assembly GCA_030044775.1. GTDB lineage: Bacteria > Acidobacteriota > Terriglobia > Terriglobales > Acidobacteriaceae > Sulfotelmatobacter. The sequence goes on from JASICF010000015.1 coordinate 391, forward strand.
ACCTACGCGATGCTGAAATTGTCGTCAGACGGGAGAATCCGGTAAAATAAAGGTTCTCATCAGGCCCGTCGAAAGGATTTACGGCAGTCATGGCTCAACAGTGTGAAATCTGCGGCAAGAAGCCCCAAACCGGAAACCGCATCAGCCACGCCCATAACGTCACCAAGCGGCGCTGGAATGTAAATCTGCGCGCCGTTCATGCTCGAGTCGGCGCAACCACCAGGCGCATGCGGGTCTGCACCTCCTGCCTGCGCAGCGGCAAAGTGGTCAAGGCGTAGTGGTTCAAATTACTGGCGGCAAAGTTGCGCGTTGCCTCTACTCCACGCCCAGCAACTGAATATCAAAGATCAAGGTGGCGTTTGGAGGAATAGGTCCGTCCGGAGTGCCCTCGGCGCCATAGCCAAGAGAAGGCGGAATCACTAATTGCCGCTTGCCGCCGACTCTCATGCCAGTGACGCCTTCTTCCCACCCCCGGATCACCTCTCCGTTGCCGATCGTGAAGTCGAAAGGCTTCCCGGCGTCGAGCGAACTGTCAAATTTTTTCCCGTCGGTGAGCCAGCCCGTGTAGTGAACCCGGACGTGGCTTCCCTCTTTGGCGGTCTGGCCGTTTCCGATGCGGATATCCCAGTATCGCAGCCCGTCGTCGGTCTTGACGCCCGGCCCACTCACTTTGATTGGACCACTGGTGCTCGCGACTTTCTTTGGAGTCGCGCTTTGTGCAGTCGCCAGTAGCGTGGCCATCGCGACAATGCTCATGATCGCAATGGATTTCATCATTTCGTTTACCTCCTGAAATCTCAAGACGATTCTTGCGAAATCCTATCCAGGGTGAGCATTACAAATGCCCTCAGAGTTCTGGGATTCTTTCTAAGGCGCTTGAGATGTCTGCTGCGGGAAAACTCACGCCAACGCAATCACGTCGATTTCTACCAGCACTTCCTTAGGCAAACGCGCGACTTCCACAGTAGTGCGCGCTGGAGGCGCCGAGCTAAAGTATTTTCCGTAGACCTGATTCATAGCGGCAAAATCGTTCATGTTCTTGAGAAATACCGTCGACCGAACTACCTTGCCCAGGCCGCTGCCGGCCGCCTCGAGTATTTCGGACAGATTGCGCAGCACGCGTTCGGTCTGGGCGGCAACATCGCCGGCAACGACCTGCTGCGTCGCTGGGTCGATTGCGATTTGCCCGGAAGTGAAAATGAATCCGTTCGCTTTAATGGCCTGAGAGTAAGGCCCAATTGCCTGGGGAGCATCTTTGGTAGAAATAATATCGCGCATAAGAACCAGTTTTCAGTCGTCAGTGATTTGCAGAAACCCGAGCGAGCACAGAGTAACACAGCCCGATGCGCCGCCGTTGGTCGCAAATCGCTGATCACTGGCACCTGGCCACTGGCCACTGCCTTTATATCTTCTGCAGCCTCTGCACCTCATGCACCCCCGGGATTTTCTTTAGTCCGGCCATGATCGATTCGAGATGCTTGAGATCGGAAATATCGAGCACGATCTCCACGCTCGCCTGGCTGTTTGCCGTGTTTGCTCCGATGTTGCGGATATTACTCTGCGCGTCTCCGATCACACTGGTGATGTTTTTCAGCATGCCAAAGCGATCATCGCAATAAACCGTCAGCTTGACCGGATAAGAGGTGGGAGTGCTCTCATCGCGGCCCCATTCGACGTCGATTTTCCGTTCCGCCTCGTACAGTAGATTCGTCACGTTCGGGCAATTCACAGAATGCACGGCCACGCCTTTGCCGCGCGTAATGTATCCGACAATGCTCTCTCCGCGAATCGGATTGCAGCAGCGCGCGCGATATACCAGCATATCGCCCTGGCCCTTCACTATGATCGCGTTGTGATCGCCGAAAACGCGGCGCACCACGCTGGCGATGGCGCCCGGCTTGTTCGAATAGCCTTCTGCCTCAATATCTCCGGCCATCGACGGTGTCGCCCCGGCCGGCAGGACGCGGCCCAGCACCTGCCGCGCCGAATATTTTCCGTATCCAATGCCGGAGAGCAGATCTTCAACCTTACCCAGACCATACCCTCCGGCAACTTTCAGCAGATCCTCATCTTTAATGTCTTTCAATGCGATGCGATATTTGCGCGCCTCTTTCTCGATCAGTTTCCGGCCAATTTCAATCGAGCGTTCGCGCTGATGAACATTCAGCCAGTGCTTGATCTTGTTGCGCGATCGCGACGATTTGACCAGCCCCAGCCAGTCGCGGCTCGGCTTGTGCCCGGCCTGGGTGACGATCTCGACGATGTCGCCGGAGTGTAGTTTGTGCCGCAACGGCACCATTCGGCCGTTGACTTTTGCCCCCACGCACGTGTGCCCGACTTCCGTGTGAATGGTGTAGGCGAAGTCAATCGGCGTGGCATCACGCGGCAACACAACCACTTTACCCTTCGGAGAAAACGTGTAGACCTCTTCGGGATACAGGTCGACTTTCAGGGACGACAAGAATTCATTGGGATCGCTCACATCACGCTGCCACTCGACTACCTGCCGCAGCCACGCCAGCCGCTGTTCATCCTGCGCCGAGACCGGACCGTCCTTATATTTCCAATGCGCCGCGATGCCTTCTTCGGCCATTTTGTGCATCTCTTCGGTGCGAATTTGGATCTCAAACGGCGTTCCATCTTCCGTAATGACCGAAGTATGCAGCGACTGGTAAAAGTTCGGCCGCGGCATGGCGATAAAATCTTTGATTCGGCCCGGAACCGGCCGCCAGAGATTGTGGATGATTCCCAACACGGCGTAGCAATCCTGCAGTGAGCGTGTAATCACCCGCATGGCAAACAGGTCGTAAACCTGCTCGATGGCAATGCGCTGCCGTTGCAGCTTCCTGTGAATGCTGTAGAGGCGCTTGATTCTGCTCTCGACCTTCGCCTGAATGCCGGCTTCTTTCAGCTTGTCCTGAATAATGGCCTGCATCTTTGCCAGAAAAACCTCACCCTGCTTGCGGCGCGCGTTGACGGCCTTTTCCACCTGCTCGTAACTCGCCGGATCGAGAAAGCGAAATCCCAGGTCTTCCAGCTCGCCGCGAATCTTTCCCATGCCAAGGCGATGCGCGATGGGAGCGTAGATTTCTAGCGTCTCTTCGGCAATTTTTCGCTGCCGCTCCGGTTCCAGATGTTCGAGAGTACGCATGTTGTGCAGGCGGTCGGCCAGCTTGATGAGCACCACTCGGATGTCATCGACCATGGCCAGCATCATCTTGCGCAGGTTCTCCGCCTGCGCTTCTTCCCGCGTCGCGAAATCGATCTTGCTGATTTTTGTCACGCCCTCGACAATGTGCGCTACCTGCTCGCCGAATTCCTTCCGGATCTCCACGATGGTCAGGGTCGTATCCTCGACCGAATCGTGCAGCAGCCCGGCTGCGATCGCCACCGGATCCATCTTCATTTCAGCCAGCACCAACGCCACTTCCAAGGGATGCGCAAGATAAGGTTCGCCGGAAGCGCGCGTCTGTCCTTCGTGCACGCGCAGCGAGTAATCGTAGGCTTTCTTTACAATGGAGAGGTCGTCGTGCGGGCGGTTTTCCTGAATCCGCTTCAACAAATCACGGAATTTGGTGAAGGTGAGGGCAGTAGTCGCAATCTGTTGCCGCAAACTCGGCATATGGGATTATAGCCCGTAAAGACAGGACAACTCATGAGGCCGGCCCCTTTCGCGGGCTGGAGGCCGCAGTGGCTGGGCGCCACTCGGCCAAGTCGCGCTCTCGATGATCCCGCGACAGGGTGCTTCGAGAATTTCCCTTACTGTTGTGCCGTTCTGCCGTGTGGTTTATGTGGTGTCAGTTTCGGCACGATGAATTCCTGCATGACATTGCCGACCGCGTTTCCAGCGAGTCCGATAGCCACATTCCCGAAGGTCACGCCTGCGCTATCGCGATCCTGCGATGGATAGTAGAGGTTTGAAATTCCGCCGGCAGCCAGCTGGCCCAGCACGTTCGAGTAGTTCGGCTGCCAGCGCCGGTTGTCGCCCTTGCAAATCACCGCCATGGCAACCGCGTAAAGAATCCGGGCGCGCGTGCTTCCGATTCCCTTGTAGAAGTATCGTGGATCCTGCCTGAGGAGCGATGGCAGTATCGCTCCGCCAATCACCGTGCCCACCGCCGTATCGGCATAGTTGGCGCCAAAGCGCTTGCCGTATCCCTGCAGCCCCTGTCCATACCCAATGAAGTGATTTTGCGCCTGCTGCAGCCCAGCAGTTCCCGCGACTACAATCAAGGTAAAGGGATCGACGATCGTCCTGCCTGCAAGCTGAAACTTCTGTTTCCAGTCCAGCGGCGCGGCATTGGGCACGTAGCTGACGTAAAAATTCGGAACAATGCCGAACACCCGCTGTTTTTCTTCCATCTTGATTTGCTCTGTCGCCACTTCCTGCTGTGTCAATCCAACCCGAACCTCGGTCACGGAAGAAGCCACGCTCATCACGATTGGCGGAACTGTGTCGATTTCTCCGGCACTCAGTTTGCCCGCCAGCGTTTTGGGTGCAAAACCTGTCGAAGAGATTGTTAGCTCAAAAGAGCCCGGCGAGATGTTAGCGAGGAAAAATTGTCCGTTCTCGCCTGTCACGGCCTGCTGGGTAAGAGAGTTTCCCTCGCGCGTAGCCTTTACCACGGCCCCAACAACCACCGCGCCGCTCTGGTCCACGACACTGCCGCTGATGCACGCCGACAAAACCTGATCGCCAGGTTGGGCCACGGGCGCGCTCGATATGGGAGGGGGATCTGGACTCGGTGGCGGCGGAAGGGTTTGTCCGAGACACGAGGCAGCCCAAAAGGAAGCCGATATCAGAGTGGCGACAAACACAGGCTTGGACTGCAACATCATGAAGGCTGTTCCGCTCCCAAACTCACGTGAGTGTCAGACGAGCGCCGTGCTCACTTCGCTGGGATATTCTGCGGCGCTGCCGACGTTTTTACTAGATTACCCCGGAACACAGTTCATCGTCTCATAAGCCCAGAGGTCTCTTGCGCCGATCCCATGGTTGGCTGAAGCCGTTGCTTATATCCAGGCATGGCATGTTCTCCTGTATGATGCATTTCAGACGCTTCAAAGCTTTCAAATCGGTCCTCAGTTTGTTCATGGGAAACTCAACCTGCTAGAGTCCTCGCTTGGCAACAACTTCCAAAGTCCTCGTCAGCGGAGTCTCGGGGCCGATCGGCGCCGCCCTGGTTCCGTCGCTCCGCGCCGGCGGATGGTCGGTCACGCGCCTGGTGCGCGGCGGGCCCACGAACGACGAACACATCGCATGGGACCCGTCAAAGCCCGTCGCGTCCGCCGCAGTCTCCGGATTCGACGCTGTGATTCACCTCGCCGGAGAGAGCATCTTCGGACGCTGGACTGCAAGAAAGAAACAAAACATCCTTCACAGCCGGGCCGAAGGCACCACGAATCTGGCGCGGGCTCTTGCCCAGGCGGAAGAGAAACCCAAGGTTTTCGTGTGCGGCTCCGCCATCGGATATTACGGCAATCGCGGCGAGGAATTGCTGAAAGAAGAAAGCGCGCCAGGCTCCGGGTTTCTCGCCGAGGTTTGCCAGGCGTGGGAAGAAGCCACCATGCCCGCAGTTCAGGCCGATATTCGCACCGCGCACCTGCGCACCGGGATCGTGTTAAGCCCGCGCGGCGGGGCGCTGGGAGCGATGCTTTTGCCGTTCAAGCTAGGCTTGGGCGGCCGCGTTGGCGATGGAAAGCAATGGATGAGCTGGATTCACGTGCAAGATCTGGTGGGCGCAATTCACCATATTCTGAAGAATGACTTGCTGCAGGGCCCGGTGAATATGGTTGCGCCCAAGCCGGTAAGAAACGCCGAATTTACAAGAACTCTCGCCGGAGTCATGTCGCGCCCGGCAATTTTGCCCATGCCCACCTTCGCGGTGAAAGCAATCTTCGGCGAAATGGGCGAAGACCTGCTCCTCGCCAGCCAGAAAGTAGAAGCCGGCAAGCTGATCTCGAGCGGATATCCTTTCCGTTACCGTCAACTGAAGGAATCGCTGCAAAATCTTACGGGAAAGTAGTCCGCCCCAGCCCACGCTGGGGCTGCTCTCGTCTAAGTCCAGGGCAATTCTAGTTGCACGGCGATGAGTCGTCGTCGTGCCGATTCATCTCTTGCTGCAATTTTTGCAGCAGTTCCGCGCGCTGCTCGGTGCTGAGTTCGCGCTGCAGTTCCTCGAGGGCCAGAGCCACGATGTGGTAGTGGTGCGCACCCGAGAACTTCGGGTCCTGAGTGACGTTAAGCCAGAGCTTGTGCATGAGTTCCACATCTTGTGGCCGCAAATGCGGATTGTGCGGGCCAATGGCGTACTCGCGGGCGGTTCCATCAGGAGCATAAATTTCGAGCGTCAAACGCGGGCGCGGTTCCGGCATCCGTTCCCAGGCATCGCCGCTCAATTTGGCTTGCTCGTCGGCAGTCAGTTTGTTGGAGAGGCCGCAGACCACTCGCACCGAATCCAGGCGCTGCGCGGTTTCCATGATCGCGTCGAACACGTCCGCGCCGGGCACCACGAGCAAAGAAATCGGTTTGCCTTCTTTTTCGGCCGCAGCCACCGCCGCAGTAAAAAGCTCCTGCTCGTAATGGTCGAAAACCTGGCTCGCGTCCATGACCCGGCTTCCGCTGAAGGTATGTTCGCGATGGTAAAGACGCGCGCTCATTACGACGACATCCTGCTTGGTCGTATCGGTTTGGCTCAACACATGGCGCAGGTAATACAAGTTGCGCGGATCCCGCACTGCAACCAGGATGTTTCCCGGACGCACCCCCATCGCGCCGCTGCCCAGTTCCTGATTCCCGTAAACGCGAAACTGATCGAGCTGTTCTGGCTTTCCGTGCCGCTCTTTGGCGACATGCCGTTCCGACAATGTAAAAATCGTGTAGAAGACCCCGCTGAAAATGACTCCTGCAATCGTCGCCTGGTACTTGGTAAACAGATTTACGATCGCCGTAATCAGCAGCACGGCCGAGATCAGGATCAGGCCTACAGGAATCTCGGTCTTGCCCAGGAGCAGATTGCCCGGAACTTTCCACGCGCGGTTTCCCGGTTCGGTATAGCGCAGAACGAGCACCGCGATCGATTTCATCGCGAAACTCCAGATAACGCCAAAGGCATAAAGCGCCGCCAGAACATAAACATTGCCGAGGCTGAAGAAAATCACGACCAGCTGCATGAATACGATCAGATTGATGATGCGATAGCTCGTGCCGTAGCGGTTGTGCGGCTTCTGAAACCAGCTGGTGAGCACGCCATCTTCAGCGACGCGATTGAGAACGCCGTTGGCGCCGACAATGGCGGTATTCTGCGCACCGGCCAGGATCAGTACGCCGACGAGCACGACAAAGGCGTGAAACAGCAGCTTGAGGGTTTCCGGGCCGGCGAGATACATGGCGAGCCCGCCGATCAGGTTGGCGAAGTAATCGGGCCGCACCTTGTCGGGGATGATCATCACCGCGAAAAACGAAACCAATGACGTAAAGAGCAAACTGTAGATGAAGATGACCAGCCCGGTCTTTTCCAGATTCTTCAGCTTGGGGTGTTCGATTTCGCGGTTGACCTGCGCCAGCGTTTCTTCACCGCTCATGGCGAGCACGGAGTGCCCGAAGCCCACGAAGAGAATGATCCAGGTGAGATGAGAGAGCCACGTTCCATCGAGCCAGCCCAGCGACTCGCGATTAATGCGCATTACGCCCGGATGAAGCGGACTGGGCGGAAGGTGGATCGGCCCACGCAACACCGTGATGGTGCACCAGACCAGCAGGATCACCACCATAACGGTGGTGATCATCATGATCTGCAGCGCCTTCTGGCTGGATTCGTGAATGCCCTGTGTGTTTTTCCACCAGAAATAAAAAAGCACGACAATGGCCAGCCCGGCGGCAAAGTAGTTATCCGAGAACTGCACCGGATGATGCAGATACACCGCCATATCTTTGATGAATCCGGCGAGATATTGCCCGGCGGAAACGGCGCTGATCGGCCCGGTCAGCACGTAATCGAAGAGCAGGGCTGAGACAGAGAACTTCGCCAGGGTCCCGCCCATCGCTTCTTTCACAACGCGGTAAACGCCGCCCCGCACGAACATGCTGCTGGACTCGATGTAAAGAGCACGCACGCAATAGCTGAACAGCATCACCGCGAGGATGAACCATGGGGCGCTCTTGCCGATGACCTTTTCGGCGTCGCCGCCCGCGTAATAAGCGGAGGATGCCAGATCAGAGAGAACGATAGCCGAGGCGCGCCAGAAGGAAATGAAGGTCAGCATCACCGTGGTGGCGACGAAGACCTTTATGACTGGCTTGGAATTTTCAACCGGTGTAGCCATTATTCAAATACTTCATTCTCGTGAGCATACGGTGGAGTTCGCGGCAAACGTTCAAGATAGCACAGCGGAAGAGCTCTCAGAGGCCGGTTTGGTCATCTGCACTGGCCGGGGCGGCATCGGTGGCAGAATCTCGCTTATCGGCCCTGGGTTTGGGCGCCAAATACGTGTGCGTGATGCGGTCGTGCCAGCACAGGGCGTCTTCGTCGAGAAAGACCCAGGTGTATCCCATGCCGAGAGACAGGGCGGAAAGAAACGACGCGAGCACGCGCCAGCGGCGCAACCGGCGATTGGCAGTTTTTCCATCGAAGCGGGAGAGTTGCAGGCTTGCGAGCCGCAAACCCGGCGTCGTGCCCGAGTAAACGATCAATAAATATTGATAGGCGGACCAGAACAGAGCCCCCAATCCGCCGGCCATTTCAAAGAGCTGCAAGCGGGGCGGACGAAATGCGGTGATTTTCCAGAAAATGGAGCTGAATGCAAAGCCCGCTGCCGCCACGAGAATGCCGTCCATTGCCGCCGCTAGAATCCTCCGCTCCAGCGATGCGCTTTGCAAAGGGAAGTCAATACCCGGACGGCGTTCGACTTCCACCGGTTTCGCGGATTCAATCGTGATTCCTCCGAGTGCCGGAGGAGGCGGAACGAATTCCGGCACTTCGAGTATGCGCGGCGAGGTAATCACCGGCTCGGCTAATTCTTCCGCCGGCCGCACCGGAGGAGACCAGCTGCGGGGAAATTCGATGATCTTCGCGGTCGGCACAGAGATGGGACTGGACAAGGGTTGCCTTGCTGAGGCGGGGAAGTCCGCCGACGACGTTTCAGCCGCCGGTGGTATGGCTTCACTCTGCTCAGCGAATCGATCCAGGGCGAGAGCGTTGTGCGAGACTTGGGGGACGGACGCCCGAGAAACGAGGGCGGTCGGCGAACCAGTTTCGCCTGCGGCCAAGGAGTCGGCAGGCGGGTTGGTCTGCTCCGCGTCCTGATCGAACTGCAAGCGCAATGATGGATAGCGCGGAGGCCGCGGCTTACGCCGCGAGTGGTAGCGGTTCAACCGCGCGGCGATCTCCTGCCGCCAGGCGGCGCCATCCGAATCGTTTTTCTGCGACTCCGGCTTCATTGATTCCCGCAAATCGCAGGAATGTTCGGTAGCCGCGACCGACGCGGTCGCTGTTTCCTCCTCAACCGATTTCGAATCGCGAGAACAGCGGCAGATTTCACCACAAACAGGACAAGGCATGAATCACAATCTTCGATGGAATCCTGCAACCGCACGGACCGCCAGGCATCGGATAACCATCGCAAGCTCGCCGGAATCCAAGCTGGTTAGCGGCTTTGCCTCCCGAGGCGCAGCCGTGCTAACTTCACGACGGCTGCTGCCGTGGAAACACTCCCAGCGCTTTGCCTCGCGCTTGGGAATATCTGGATCCGAATGATCTTGTCCCGATGACTGGTCGCAACAGAATCCTTATCACGGCTGCCGTGCTTTGTCATCTGCTAGTCGCGCTGCCCTTAGTTACCAGCCAGTTGCCGCCTGAGGATCCCGCTTCCAAAACAAGACAAGATCAGTCGCCGCAAGCCAAGCCGGACGTTGAGGAGACTCCCTGCGCTAAAGCGGCCGCGGCTCAAAGAGAAAAAGGAAACGTCGAAACAATCTGCGCCATCCAGCAGGAAGAGCAAGGCCCAGTCTACAAATTGCATGGCGCCGTCGAAATTTATTACGGAACTTACGTGGTCCGAGGGGACGATGCCACCTACAACTCCGACACGAAAGAAGTTACGGCACAGGGGCACTTCGCGCTCGATGGTGGCCCGAACGACGATCACATCCGCGCCTCGCGCGGCAGTTACAATCTGGACCTCGAAACCGGAAAGTTCTATGACGTTACCGGCACCACAGGAATTCGCTTTCGCGCCAATAAGGTCCTCCTGACTTCGAGTTCTCCCTTTGTCTTTACGGGAAAGCGGGTCGAAAAAGTGAGCGAAGATCGTTATCTCGTCTACGACGGCACGATTACGACCTGTGAGTTGCCGCATCCCAAGTGGGAGTTCGATGCTCGCAAAGTAAGCGTCGAGGTCGGCGGCAATGCAGAAATCTACCGCAGCGCGTTTTTGTTGCATGGCTTGCCGGTGCTCTATTTTCCCTATGTAACTCATCCCGTCGAAAAAGAAGCCAGGGAATCTGGATTTCTCATGCCCGCTGCCGGCCACTCCTCGAGTTACGGTTACACCTTCGGCGATGCTTACTATTGGGCGATCAATCGCATGATGGATGCGACCATCGGTGGCGAATACATGTCCCTGCGCGGCGGCTCGCAGCGTGGAGAGTTTCGCCTTCGTCCCAGCGAGACCTCGTACGTGGATCTCAATTATTTTGGCGTGATCGACCGCGGCATCGGCACGCCCCCAGTCCCGGAGGGCGGCGAGAATGCCCGCCTCAACGCCGCCGGTAATCTCGATGGCTTTCGCGCCGTCACCAGCGTCGACTATCTTACTTCTTATCTTTTTCGGTTGGCTTTCAACGAAGTTTTCACCCAGGCAGTGTATTCCGAGGTGAAATCAGACGCTTTCCTCTCGAAATCCACGGACGGTTTCAACATTAACGGCTTTGCCGAGCGCTATCAGAACTTCCTGAGCACGACGCCGGGGCAGGTGATCACGATTCTGCACACTCCCAGCTTTGATACATCGAGCGTCGACCATTCTCTCGGCCATTCGCCCTTTTACTGGTCGTTCGACGAATCCGCCACCGGGCTTTCGCGCAGTGAACCCTCACAATGCGCGACGATCGGCACGACTCAATCCTGTACGTTGCCATTTCGTACCGCGACGCTGGTGGGCCGGTTCGATCTCAACCCGCGCATTTCTCTACCGCTTCTTTTTCGAGGATGGTCTTTGCGTCCGGAACTGACTCTGCACGAAACCTATTACACCCAACGGCTGGTGGGGGAAAGCGGGGCTGATCCCGGCACGGCGGTCAGCAACGACATTAATCGCCGCGCTTTGGAAACCGCGGTGCAACTACGCCCACCGCCGCTGGAACGCGTTTTCGACAAAGAGTTTCTTGGAAGAAAATGGAAGCACGTCATCGAGCCCAAGGTGACCTATCGCTATGTGACAGGCGTGAACAATTATCCCAGCATCCTCAAATTCGACGAGCGGGACATTCTCTCCGATACCAACGAAGTCGAATATGGATTCGTCAGCCGTCTCTATGCCAAGCGCACCTCCGCCAAAACGGAAGATTGCGAGCCGGTGATGAAAGGGCTGATGGTCGGCGGCGCTGTTCCCGAGTCGGCGATCCCGTGGCAGCACATCAATCCGCTCTCCAACGCTCCCTGCGCGCCGGGTCCGTCGTCGCATGAGATCGTGACTTGGGAGCTGGCGCAGAAGTATTTTCTCGATCCTAACTTCGGTGGAGCGCTGATTCCCGGCCAGCGCAACGTGTTCACCACCACCATCGATCTGACCGGGATCGCCTTTGTCACCGAGCCGCTGCATCTTTCGCCTTTGGTTTCGCGCTTGAAAATCGAAACCAGCGCTCGTACCGACGCCGAATGGGACCTCGATTATGACTTCCAGCACAACCGCACCAATGCAAGCACCCTTCTCGCGAACTATCATATCGGCCAGGTAACCATTGGCGCCGGCGACGCTTTCCTGCAAATACCGGTCCAGACCGGAGTTTTGCCCACTGCGTCGAGCTCCACCAGCGGAACCTCAACCTCCGAGGCTCAGCCGGAAGTCTTCAATCAGTTTCGTTTCGGCTTGGGCTATGGCAGTCTTACCAGGCGCGGGTTCAGTGCTGCCAGCAGTTTTGGCTTCGACTCTGAAGCCAAGCAGTTGCAGTTCGTGAACGCCCAAGCAACTTACAACTGGGATTGCTGCGGCGTGACGCTCGCCTATCGCACCTACACCGTGGCTAACGTGCGCAATGAGAATTTATTTCTTCTCACCTTCACTCTGGCAAACATCGGCTCCTTTGGAAGTTTGCGGCCCCAGGACCGGCTCTATTAGGCCGCCTCTATCAAGCGGAAGACATTCGCGGCGCAAGAACGCTTTGCCTTGCTAACATAAATAAAACGAAACATGGTGCCGCAAATGGATCTCGCAACAAAATCGTTGGCGCTGCAATCCCGTTTGCGGGAGTTGGGCCGCCTTCTTGTCGCTTACTCCGGCGGAGTCGATTCCGCTTATCTGGCTTGGGCTGCGCGCGAGGTTCTAGGTGAGAACATGCTTGCCATCATTGCCGATTCGCCCAGCCTCGCCCGTACGCATCTCGCGGATGCGGTTGCGTTCGCGAAAGAGCAGGCAATTCCGCTGGAAGTGATCGCGACTTCTGAGCTGGATCGCCCTGAATATGTGCGCAACGACGCGCAGCGTTGTTTCTTTTGCAAAGACGAACTGTTCACGGCGATGGAACAGCTTCGCGCATCGCGCGGCTTCGACACGATTGCGTACGGGCTCAATCGGGATGATCAGGCCGACTGGCGGCCGGGCCAGAAAGCGGCGCAAGCGCATTCCGTGGCCGCTCCACTTTTGGATGCTGGTCTCGGAAAAGACGAAATTCGTACTCTCGCACGGAACGCAGGATTGCGCATCTGGAACAAGCCCGCTTCCGCTTGCCTTTCATCCCGCATCGAATACGGGCGTTCCGTCACGCGAGAAGCGCTCGATGCGGTCGAAAGGGGCGAAGATGCTTTGCGGGGGCTGGGCTTCCGTCAGGTTCGTGTCCGTCATCACGGAGAGATCGTTCGCATCGAAATCGCCCGCGAAGAGCTACAGCGGGCTTTGGATTCCAACATGGCCGCCGAGTTCACTCGAATCTTCAAATCTCTCGGCTTTAAGTTCGTAACCCTGGACCTCGAAGGCTTCCGCTCCGGATCGATGAACGCGCTTTTGCCGGCCCAAGAGCTATTGCGCCGCGTGGTCTGAAGCGTGTGTTTACAAACGCCGGGTTTTCGCGCCGGAGGCGATTCTTCTGCCCGCCGCCAGACACGGCCGGCCCTTTGCTGTGAGATAATCGACCTTCATTCTTCATGATCAGGCGGTCTTTAGTGACTTTAATGCGATTCGCTTTTGCCGCGCTGCTGGCTGTTTCGATCGGCTGCCGCGCCCAGACAACCCCGGCTCCCGACACACCGAAGAACGCTTTGAGCGAAAAAATCGAGCAGCAGGTACGCTTTCACTACAAAGTTCCCCCTCAGGTGCAGGTAAAAGTCGGGGCACCCTCCCAGAGCAATGATTTTCCCAACTACGACTCCGTCGTGGTCACCATCGACAATGGCGAAAAAAAGCAGGATGTTACCTTTCTCGTTTCCAAAGACCGCTCTCAGATGATGCGGCTGACCAAGTTCGATCTCACCAAAGATCCATACGTAGAGCTGATGAGTAAAATTGATACCAAGGGACGACCCACCCGTGGGGTGAAGGCATCCAAAGTGGTTGTGGTTAATTTCGACGATTTCGAGTGCCCGTTCTGCGCGCGTCTGCACCAGACTCTGTTCCCGGAAATCTTCAAGGAGTATGGCGATCGCGTCACGTTCATCTATAAGGACTATCCGCTCGCCGAAATCCATCCTTGGGCGATTCACGCCGCAGTCGACGCTAACTGCCTGGCAGCGCAGGACAACGATGCCTATTGGGACTTCGCCGATTACATCCACGCCAACCAGCACGATGTCAGTGATCAGAAGACCCCTCAGTTACGGTTTGACGAGCTTGATAAACTGACGCTGTTTGAGGGGCAGAAGCATAATGTCGATATAACCAAGTTGCAGGCCTGCATCAAGGCGCAGGATGACAATGCCGTCAAGGCGTCCATGAAAGAGGGCGATGCTTTAGGTGTCGAGGCCACACCAACGTTGTTCATCAACGGGGAAAAGATCGACGGTGCCGTATCGGTCGGCGAATTGCGTGCCGCGCTGGATTATGCGCTGAAAGAGGCCAATTTGCCGGTGCCGGCACATGCCGCTTCCGCGGCTGCGCCCGCTTCCAAATGAGTTTGGCAAGACTGTTAAGATGCTCGGGGCGAACTGTGCAGCAAACGCAGTGCGCTGGGGACAATTTCTGAAGACAAATGAAAACCTCGGCCGGAAGGCGGCGCTGCTGCTCGCCGCGATTCTGTTGGCTACGCTTTACGGCTGCAAATCGGAGGTGGGCGGCGACGTGATGGCCACCGTCGACGGCCGCAAGATATTCCGTTCCGATGTCGACAAATATTATGAAAATCAGGTGGCCAGCGCGCAGCAGGCGCCGGTCGGCGAACAGGCCACGATTCTTCGCCTCAACATTCTGCGCCAGATGATCGATGACGAGATGGTCATGCGGCGCGCCGAGAAACTGGGCCTGCTCGCGACCGAAGAGGAAGTTGACCGCAGGCTCAACGAGATCAAATCTCCTTACACGCAGGAAGAGTTCGACCAGCGCCTCAAGGACAAGAAAATCACTCTCGAAGATTTCAAGCGCGATATCCGGCGCTCCATCACCGTCGATAAAGTGATGAACAAGGAAGTCGCCTCCAAAATCAACGTTACCGATCAGGACATCACCAACTATTTCAACGCTCACAAATCGGAATTCAACCTGATCGAGCCGGAGTATCATCTCGCGCAGATCTTTGTGAGTCCCGTCCCCAATCCTCAGGCCCACAACCAGAACAACAAGGCGCAGAACGAGGCCGATGCCCGAAAAAAAATCCAGATGATCAACAACCGGCTCGATAGCGGCGACGACTTCGCTACGCTGGCCATGAACTACTCGGAGGATCCCGAAACCTCCGGTAACGGCGGCGATCTGGGAACCGTTCCAGAATCTTCGCTGCGCAATACCGATCCCGGCACGCGTGACCTCGTGCTCAAGTTAAAGCCGGGCCAATACAGCCCCATCATTACCGTAGTCGATCCCTCCACAAAAAGATTGGCGGGCTTCCGCATTGTGAAACTGGTCGCCAAAGAACCTGCGGGGCAGCGCGATTTGTCCGATCCTCGTGTGCAGCAGGCCATCCGGACGCAGCTTCACGACCGGCGTGAGCAGTTGCTGAAGGCGGCCTACTATGAGGTTTTGCGGGATTCTGCCAAGGTTCAGAACTACTTTGCCCAGCAGATTCTCAATTCCAACGGCCTGACGAAGTAACTGGTAGCCAGGCTGTTACTCGACAATTGCGAGCACGTCGCCCGCATTCACAGCGTCGCCTTCGCCGACCACAATCTTTGCGACGGTTCCCTTTTTCGGCGACTTGATCTCATTCTGCATCTTCATCGCCTCGACCACGACGATTCCTCGCCCGCCTTCCACGGCGTCGCCTTCACGCACGAGCAGGCGGACCACTTTTCCGGGCATGGGCGCAGTGATCTTTCTTGGCCCATGTTCCTCTCCGGCCCGCGTGCGCGCGCGGAGCGAGCGCGGATCGCGAACTTCCACGGCAAACCGCCGGCTGCCCACCCACAAGTGCGCATCACTCGCAACCAGTTCAGATTTAACCTCGTACGCCAGGTTTCCGATGCGAAGCGAAAGCACGTTCGGACGAGCAAGCACCGCATCGATCTCCATCTCTTTCCCATCGAGCCGGCAGGACCAGCGATCATCGATGCGATTCAGTTCGAGCCGATAACTCTTGTCGTCAATGATTACGTCGTAGAGCATGAGTTCATAAAAGACGGTTCGCAACGAAGATCGATGGCCTGTGGTTCGCGGGCGCCTGTTGCCCCGCTAAACGTCGCCTTAGCTATTGCAATGCATCGCGTCGGCTGGCGGTCTTCCAATTCGACTTACGGACGTCAGGCTCGGCGTCCAATCCTCCAGTCCGATCGGGCGCCGCGCCGCTTGCGTCCAGCACCGCGAAGATGCCAGCGGCGATTGCCGCAACTTCCGCCGCTCCCGCGTCTCGTTTCTGATCTCGTGTTTTCTCTGCCGTGCCGTTCCGTTTCAGCATCCGGTCAAGAAAACCGGTATCGAGGTTCGCCGCCTGAAAATCGGGATCGCGAAGAATCCGGCGAAAGAGCGAAATGTTTGTCTTGATGCCGCCCACAAAGTATTCATTTAGCGCCCGCTCCAGACGCGCTATTGTTTGCCCACGGTCGGTTCCGTACCCGATCAGCTTGCCGAGCAGCGGATCGTAATCGATCGGAACCTTCCATCCTTCGTACATGCCGCTGTCGCGGCGGATGCCCGGACCCGACGGCGTCAACAAAAGCGTGATCTTGCCCGGGCTCGGAAAATAATTATTGTCCGGATCTTCGGCATAGATGCGGCACTCCATGGCGTGACCGCGAATGTGAACATCTTCCTGTGTGAACGGCAACTTCTCTCCCGCCGCGATTCGAATCTGCAAGTGCACGAGATCGAGTCCGGTGATCAGTTCCGTCACCGGATGCTCCACCTGCAGGCGAGTATTCATCTCCAGAAAATAAAAATTCTTCTGCTGATCCACCAGAAATTCGACTGTTCCGGCGTTGGTATAATGCGCGGCTTCGGCCACGCGAACCGCAACTACGCCCATGCGTCGGCGCATTTCGGCGTCGACGATCGGCGACGGCGCTTCCTCCAGAACTTTCTGATGTCGTCGCTGCAGCGAGCATTCGCGTTCTCCGAGATACACGGTGTTGCCGTGCTCATCGGCGAGCACCTGCATTTCAATATGCCGGGGATTGATGATCGCTTTCTCGATGTAAACTTCGTCGTCGCCGAATGAGCGCTCGGCTTCACTGCGCGCAGCATCCAGGGCAGACTGCAACTCCATTTCCGCGTGAACCAGCCTCATTCCTTTGCCGCCGCCGCCGGCCGCAGCCTTCAGCATGACCGGGTATCCGATCTTCTCCGCGACTTCTGCGGCTTGCTCAAACGATTCCAGCCCGCGCGAACTTCCCGGCACGAATGGCACGCCCGCTTTTTCCACGGCCTGGCGCGCGCGGGTTTTCGATCCCATGGCTTCCATCGCGGCGGCCGT
>JASICF010000199.1 GCA_030044775.1 Candidatus Sulfotelmatobacter sp.
CTTGCTCACCTCTGCGAAGAAAGCAACGTTGGTGCCGAGCTTCAGGCCGATGCCATTCCCCGAGCCAGTGTCGGCAAGCCGCTACACGAGGTCGATCTCGAACTCGCCCTCCACGGCGGCGAAGATTACGAACTGCTCTTCACCGCCCCGCGTAGCAAGCGCATCCCCTCACGGCTCGCGGGCGTTCCAATCACCCAGATCGGTCACATCACGCGCTATCCCCGAATCATTCTTATGAATCGAGGCGGCGTTGGCCTCGAGCTCAAGCCGCAAGGCTGGGAGCACTTCCGGAAGGTCTAAGTACTTTCGTTACCTGGGACGACAAATGACTCTAGGCTTCCGTAAAAAATCGGGAGTAGATTCGAGTCATGTCGTACTCCCAAGCCAATTCGATCCGCATTCTGGCAGTTGTGTTAGTCCCTGCACTAATGCTCGCTTCTGCCTTCGCCGCCGACAAGAAGCCCGCTCCGCTGCCGCCGGCGCACGCGCAATCTCCCGTGCCTGCCATCACCAATGACTACGTACACAAAGAGTTCGGCGACAATTGTTCGCTGCTTCCCGGCGTCGGGCAGTTTGTCGGCGACCTCGATGGCGATGGCGTAGATGACCTTGTGCTCGCGGCCCGCTGCAAAAACCCAATGGCCGACCAGGGCGAATATGGTTTTCGCGTTTCCGATCCGTTCGATAGCGATTTTGGCTATGGCAACGTGAAGGTAACTTCGGGCTTCATCACCGAAGATCCCGATCGCAAAGGCGAGGTCCTTTTGATCGTTCACGGGGTAGGACCCGAAGCCTGGCGCTCCGATAAAGAGAAGCCAAAGTTCCTTCTCATCAACTTGCCGTTTACTGCACTCACGGTGAAACGTCTGGCTCTCAGGAAACGAACCGTACTCGGCATCTATATGGAGCAGGAAGGCGAAGGCGAACAGATGTCGTCCGTCGTTTTCTGGGATGGAAAGAAATACCGTTATCAGTCACTCGGCTCCGCCATGGAGTAAACAAAGCCGGCCCACTCCCATTGACTTGCTTCCTGTCACCCACTAACATGGCGCTCGCTGCGGGAGTTCATAGTGAGCTTCGATATCACGGCGCGCGAAGTCAGCCACGTTACCATTCTCGATGTTAACGGCCGTATCACGCTCGGCCACGAAACCGAACGCCTGCGCGACACAATTCGCAGTCTGATCGCCGCCGGAAAAAAGAAAATCGTTCTCAATCTCGAGCAAGTCGATTTCATCGACTCTTCGGGAGTCGGAGAGTTGGTGAGCAGCTTCACCGCTGTGCGGAACGCCGGAGGCGACCTCAAGCTGCTCAACCTCTCCAAGAAAGTTCACGACATCCTGAACGTCACCAAACTCTACACCGTCTTCGATATCAAAGACGACGAGTTTACCGCCGTAAAATCATTCGACTACTTCTTCGCCAAATAGTTTTCTCCTGGCGGGCAAGCACTCCGGAAGCTTCTCATCCCGGAGTACCCAGACGCAGCCTGCCTTTTGCATCATGAATCGCAATCGCAGTATCCTTGCAAAATGCCGCATGCGGACCATCCCTTTCTCGACGGGCAGCGCGAAAAGCTGCGCCTGGCGGCCAACTACGCCGCCATGACGGATGGCGAGCTGCTCAAGCTGGCACGCTCCCTCGAATCGCTGACCGAACTTGCCTGCGATGTGCTCGAAGAAGAACTCGACCGTCGGGAGCTCGAATTGTCCGATGACGAGTTTCCGGATGCATCTCCCCAATCCCAGCTGGAGCTGCAGGAACTCGTCACCATCCGCCAATTCCGCGATCTGCCGGAGGCGCTGCTTGCCAAGGGAAGCCTGGAATCGGCGGGCATCGAGTGTTTTCTGGCTGACGAAAATCTCGTGCGCCTCGATTGGTTCATTTCCAACTTTATCGGCGGCATCAAGCTGAACGTTCGTGTTGACGACGAATCCAACGCCCGCAAACTTCTCGATGAGCCAATCCTCGAGGGCTTATACGTGCAAGGCGTCGGATTGTACGAGCAGCCCCGCTGCCCCAGGTGCGGATCGCTCGATGTGAATTACCAGGAGCTCGATCGACCGATCGCTTACATGAGCGCCTTTCTCCGCGTACCCATTCCCATTCAGCGCCCCGCCTGGCATTGCCAAGCCTGCGATGCCGAGTGGAAAGATGATGCCGCGAACCCTGACAGGAATTCCTAGAGCGGCCTTGCCGACTTACTAAGATCCGTCCTTCGGGCTTGAAACCCAAACGTAAGGGACCTGAAACTCCAGCCACCATCTTCTCGATTTGCGTCATCCCGAGCGAAGCCGCTTTTCAGTCGGAGCGAGGGATCTCGCGAACCGGAACAGCGATGCACGCGAGATCCCTCCGCCCACGGGTGAGAACGTGGGTGTTCGGGATGACGCATGCCCGGGAAAAATTCAACCTGCCGAACGGAAAATCCGGTTGCGAGATCGCGCCGTCGTTGAGTATGCTTCCTCTATTCCAGTCGCGGGTGGGCCACATGCGATTTTCTTTTGGTGCTTTCTCCGGGTTCCTTCTTCTTGTCTCCTCCGGCATGTTCTTTTCTGCCTCCGCGCAAGGCATCTTTCTCACGCCGGTTCCCAATGCGCCGTTCACAGCGGTGGTTGAGGTTCAGCGCACGGAGATTCGCCCCGACGGTTCCGTCGTGGATCTGAAAAGTATCCGGGACATGGCCCGCGATGGCCAAGGACGGATTCACAACGAATCTCGATCGTTCGTGCCCGCAAACAGTACGAAGACACCGGAAATCGAGCACATTCATCTTTACGACCCACAGACGCGCATTTCTACCGAAATAGACGTGCGCCACCGAACCTGCTACACGCATACGCTCGACCATCCTCCATCCACCGTGCCGCCGACCGTCCGATACGGCTCGCCTTCAGACACGGGCATTCCACAGAACGATTTTTCAAAAGAAGAGAATCTGGGCAGCCAGGAAATCGAGGGAGTGATGGCGCGGGGTGTGCGCGAAACCCAGATCATTCCAGCCGAGAGCAGCCAGACCGGGAAGGAAGTCATCGTCACCGACGAATATTGGTACTCGGACGAACTGCGTATTAACGTGCTCATGAAACACAGCGACCCTCGGACGGGGACGAAAACACTAAAGGTGACCGGAATGACGCGCGGCGAGCCCGACCCGGCTGAATTCCAGATACCCGAAGGTTATAGTCGCATGGAGCGGTAGGGGCTGCTTCAGCCGTGTTGACTGATCCCCGCTCGCGAAACTAAGATTCGCAGCACATGGCTGAAGAGCAATTTCCCATCGGCCGCACGATTTCCCACTACCGCGTGCTCGAAAAACTGGGCGGCGGGGGCATGGGAATCGTCTTCCGCGCCGAAGATTCGAAGCTGCGGCGTTTCGTCGCGCTCAAATTCCTGCCCGAAGGCATTGCCCGCGACGAATCCGTGCTCGAACGGTTTCGCCGCGAAGCGCAGGCCGCCTCGGCCCTGAACCATCCCAATATTTGCACGATTTACGATATTGACGAAGCGGATGGCCATCCCTTCATCGCCATGGAGTTGCTGAAGGGCGTGACGCTCAAGCACAAGATCGCGGGCGTTCCCTTGCCGCTCGAAACCATCCTTGGTGTCGGCGCCGAGGTCGCCGATGCGCTCGACGCCGCGCAATCCGAAGGCATCATTCACCGCGACATCAAACCAGCCAACATTTTTATCACCGATCGCGGGCAGGCCAAGGTGCTCGATTTCGGCCTGGCCAAAGTTGTTTCCCGGGGAAGCGGCGAGACCCTCACCGCCGGCACGCTCACGCAAAACGATGTCAACCTCACCAGTCCCGGCACCACGCTTGGCACGGTGGCTTACATGTCGCCTGAGCAGGCGCGCGGCCGCGAAGTCGATGCCCGCAGCGATATTTTTTCCTTCGGCCTCGTTCTCTACGAAATGGCCACGGGACGCCAGGCCTTTCCCGGAAATTCTTCCGCCGAATTGTTCGATGGCATTCTCAATCGCGCTCCCATCCCCTTGCCGCGGCTGAACCCGCAGGCGCCTTCCGAACTCGAACGAATTATCGATAAATGCATTGAGAAGGATGCCGGCCTCCGTTATCAGCACGCCGCGGATTTGCGCTCGGATTTGAAGCGGCTCAAGCGCGATACCGAATCCGGTCGCCGCGTGCCATCTGTTGTGCCCGAAACTGCCGCGGTCGGAACCGCGACCTCCTCGCTGGCATCGCAATCGGTTGCCCAGCCGATCTCAGGTCAGACTTCCATCGGCAGCGCGGCGCATGCGGCACCAAGCAGTTCGTCCGTCGTGACGGCGGCAAAGCAACACAAGTTCGGCGTCGCCACGATCGGGGTTTTCGTTCTCATCCTTTTAGCCGCCGCGGGATACGGCGTCTATTCCATGCTGCGACATCCCTCTGCATCCCCGTTCCAGAATTTCACAATCACGCAGGTCACCAATTCAGGCGAAGCCGAACTGGCGGCGATTTCTCCCGACGGAAAATATATTCTGAGCACGCGCAATGAAAACGGACTTCGCAGCCTCTTGTTGCGTAATGTGCCCACGGCCAGCGACACGCAGGTGATCCCGCCCGCCCCGGTGACATATAGAAGCCTGGCGTTTTCACTGGATGGCAATTACATCTATTTCCGCAGGGCGGAGAACGCAATCAACAGCGACTACAACCTTTACCGCGCACCGGTGCTCGGCGGCGCGCCGCAAGTTCTGGTTCACGATATCGATAGCGATGTGGCGTTTTCTCCGGACGGCAAACAGATCGCCTACTCTCGCGATAACGATCCGGATGTCGGCAAATACCGCCTGTTGAGCGCGGATGTCGTCGGCAATGGCGAGAAAATCCTGCAAATCGTGCCGATGGAGCCGACCGGCCCCTCCTTTTTGGCATGGTCTCCTGACGGAACTCAGCTCGCCCTCGACTTGCTGCAGCCCGACGACAAGCATCTCGGCGGGATCGACCTGTTCGATCTGGCCAGCGGGAAGCGCAGGCGTTTCGAGACTTTTGCCGACAAGCTTCCCGCAGAGGTGAAATGGATTTCGAACGGCTTGCTTGTGCTTTATCAGCAAGCGGGGTCGCAGTTCAGCCGTCAGCAGGTCGGCTTCGTTTCCTTCGACGATGGGCTCATTCGGCCCATCACGCGCGACACCAACAGCTACGCCACTCTTACCGTATCCGCAGATGGCAAAACCGTAGCTTCCGTTCAACAGAAGATGACGCGCAGCCTTTCCATTCTGCCCGGAGCGGGAACCCAGAGTGCCGACCTCAAACCTCTTCAGCTAGGTGCTGAACTTGCCGGATTTAGCTGGACGCGGGACAGCAACCTTCTTCTGAGCGACGGCGCGCGCGTCCAGCGCGCTGCGGCTGACGGAACGAACCAGGTACAGCTCGTCAACGATCCCAGCTCCACGATCTTCGATTTTTCTCCTTGCGGAGGTGATCAGCTGGTCTTTTCCTGGGCCTTTAAGGGCGGACCGAATCAGGCCAACATCTGGCGCGCGCACGCCGACGGATCGGGCGCGACCCAGGTCACCTCCGGAAAGCTCGACCTCGGTGCGATTTGTTCCCTCGATGGAAAATGGATCTATTTCAATAACCGCGTGATCGGTCGGATTTCACAAGTCCCAACCGATGGCAGCGCGAAGCCGGAAGCCATCGCCGCCTCATTCGTGCCGAACAGCTTCTTGGTTGGGAACATTGCGCTTTCTGCCGATGGCAAGACCCTGGCTTATCTTATCGAAGTCGTTAGCGCCCAGGCCCAGGCCCAGACTCAGGCCGGCCAGGAAAAACTGGCACTCTATGACCTCGGATCGTCGGCGCCCCGTCTGCTCGAAGTCGACCCGCACATAGCGGGGGGCGGTTTGCGCTTCACTCCTGATGGCAAAGGCCTCGCTTATCCGGTTACGCTGAATGGCGTCGACAATATCGTGATCCAGCCGCTCGACGGTTCTCCGCGCAAGCAGATCACGAACTTCACCTCAGAACACATCAACGATTTCCAATGGTCGCCGGACGGAAAGAATCTCGGCGTGCTGAGGAATCACTCCGAATCGGATGTTGTGCTGCTGCAGGAAACGAAGTAAACGCGATTCAGCGCCGAGGACTTTCTCTTATTTCTTCCCAGCAGAAGCTTTTTGCA
>JASICF010000200.1 GCA_030044775.1 Candidatus Sulfotelmatobacter sp.
TTCGCCACGATCGGCATTCGTATTCACGAAGGCTACGGCCTGACCGAGACTTCTCCGGTGATCGCAGTGAACACGCCCGTTCATCACCGCATCGGCACGGTCGGAAGGGTTTTGCCGAACATTGAAGCACGCATCGCCGAGGATGGCGAAATTCTGGTTCGCGGACCCTCGGTGTTCAAGGGATATTGGAATCGGCCGGAAGAAACCGAAAGTGCCTTCGATCAGGGGTGGTTCAGGACTGGCGATGTCGGTCACATTGACGCCGATGGATTCCTGTCGGTGACGGATCGCAAGAAAGAACTGATCAAGACTTCAGGCGGAAAGTTCATCGCTCCACAGCCGATCGAAAATTCTCTGAAGCTGGACCCGCTAGTGGCAACTGCGGTTGTGGTGGGCGACAAACGAAAATTCGCCTGCGCCTTGATCTCGCCCAACTTTGCCGAGCTCGAAGACTGGGCGCGAGGCAAGGGGATCGCGTTTTGTTCCCGCTCAGAGCTGGTCGCAAATGCTCAGGTTCAAAGCTTGTACGAAGAAATCGTCGACGCCGCCAACCAGAAGCTTGCCCGCTTTGAGAAGTTAAAGCGCGTCATCATCGTCGCCGACGAGTTCAACGTCGAGAACGGCTCCCTCACCCCCACCATGAAGCTGCGCCGCCGCGTGGTAGAAGACCGTTATCGCCGCCGGATCGACGAAGTTTACGCGCAGGCCGAAACCAACACACTTTCTTAGCCGGTCGGAAGCATCACTCCCGCGCCGATTTCGTATTTTGCGACCAGCTTTGCTGAGGCGGGCAAATCAGCCAGTACATGACTGTGGGGAGGAACTTCACGGTAGAACTCGAGCAACAACGAAAATTAAGCCCCTGTTTCGCTGCGCCTTTCTTGTCGTTACAATGAGAGCATGACAGATCCACTTCACATTGCGGGCCACTCTTTTCGTTCTCGGTTAATCGTCGGCACGGGAAAATACAAATCTTTTCAGGAGACCGCACGGGCACTCGAAGCCAGTGGAGCCGAAATGGTCACTGTCGCTGTCAGGCGCGTGAATCTCGACCGCAGCAAGGAATCGCTGCTCGATTACATCGACCCCAAGAAATATTTTCTGCTACCCAACACCGCTGGATGCTATACGGCCGATGAAGCGATTCGCGCTGCACGGCTCGGCCGCGAAGTTGGGCTTTCCGACTGGGTGAAACTCGAAGTGATCGGCGACCAAGCGACGCTTTATCCGGATGTACAAGCCACGCTCGAAGCCACGCGCGTGCTGGTCAGCGAGGGATTCACGGTGCTGCCTTATACTTCGGACGACATCGTTTTCGCCAAGCGCTTAATCGATGCGGGAGCGGCCGCAGTGATGCCCCTCGGAGCACCCATCGGCAGCGGCATGGGCATTCAGAATCAGGCGCACATCCGGATTCTTCGCGAGATGATTTCCGGCGTGCCCTTGATCGTCGACGCTGGCGTTGGCACCTCGTCAGATGCGGCGATCGCGATGGAACTCGGCGCCGATGCGGTTTTGATGAACACCGGGATTGCCAACGCGCAGGATCCGGTGCTGATGGCGGAAGCTATGCAACACGGCGTAATCGCCGGTCGGCAGGCCTACCTTGCCGGTCGCATGCCGAAGAAACTCTACGCGACCGCAAGTTCGCCGCTGGAAGGCGTAGTGCGCTGAGTGGTTCCCGATTCGTTGCTCGAAAAAAGGGCGGCCGCAGCCGCCCTTCGCAATTCGGAAATTCCTCAGATCATCTTGACGTTGTCTACGTGGATCGAGTCCCCGTTTATCGTGCCGGTCACGGCGACGTGATGCCCGGCGTGCTCTTTCAGCGCATCCGGATTATCCACCATCAACACTTTCTGGTCGCCATCCGTGACGATGACCATCTTCGCACCCTTCGCCAGACACTTCTGTGTGCATGCTTCGGCCTTGGCGTTGGCACCCTTCGCGCCGCATTGGCTGTCCGTCACCCATCCGTTAACCGTGGCGCTCTTGCCCATATCGTCAAATGCCGCTGCCGACAGGGCGAGCACAAAAAAGATTGCAATAAACAGCGCTGAAACTTTTCTCATGGCCGGATTTCTCCTTTACGTATTTGCGAGCGGCCCACGCCGCAGGCCTTCTGGAAATTTCAATCGCCTGACGGTCGCAACTCAAACCCAAACGATCGATCGCCCGAAATATACCACAGCGCAAGTTTTCTGATGTCATGCGAACCTGGCTGCGAAATGAAAACTGCACTGCGCCATCCGTAATGGAACAGAATTCCAATTTACTTCTTAGCGGAATGGTTCGCGGGAGGATTCGGAGGGGGAGGAGGGACGTAGACGAACTCTCCGGGGCGCACATAACGCAACTGCTCGCGCGCTTCTCTTTCGATTGCTTTCTGATCTGTTTTCAGCGATTCAATCTGCTGCCGATATTCATCGTTCTCTTTCTGTTCCTGCGCGATCTGCTTCTGCAGCGACTGAAACTCGGCGCGCTTTTGCTTGTAAACCACCATACCGTTTGCCCCGAACATCACGTGGACAAACAAAATGGCTGCCAGGAGCAGAACCGCGATGGTTGCGATGCGTCGATGCAAGCGATAAATTCGTGTCAATAGCGGGCGAAACTTCTCGATTTTCCCAATCCAAGGAGTAATCCAGGAAACGGCAAGGGCCTCGGCCTGAGGCGCCTTCTCAGCCATCACGCGTAGCCCTTCTTCCGGGCTGGGAAACCGCCGAATCCTGCGAACATTTCTCAAGCGAAAATCCATGGCTTTGCTGCCGCACTCAATTTCTCGAAGCCTAGCTCGCCTCGTGCCCCGGAGTACACTCGGACCACGGGCTCGGTGGCGGAAATCTGGTAGCACACCCCGCCGCCCTCGAAAATCTTTAATCCGTCGGTGCGAATAACATGCACCTGTTGTGTCCACAAAATTCGTGCGGATCAAAGCGCAACTTTTCAGTGAACTTTGCTTTCACCTTGGGCGTCAAGCGGAAGTTCTGGCGCAAAGGAGAGCAGGAACCAACCTGGTAATATAGCGCCGTCAGTTGCTTGCCGCTATTAGCATCGAAGGCGAAGGCTGATTTCATATGACCGACAAACGAATCGTACTGACCACCACCGGTTCGGAAGAAGAAGCCCGCAAAATCGCACGGCATCTGGTTGAACGGCGACTTGCCGCCTGCGTGAACATTGTTCCACGAATCACATCGATTTACCGGTGGAAGGACAAAGTAGAGGAAGCCGGCGAGTGGCTTTTGATCGTCAAGACGACGGGCTCGGCGTTCAACGAGGTGCGAACTGTGATAACGGATTTACATTCCTATGATCTGCCGGAGTGCATTTGCCTGAACGTAGAAGACGGATCGGCGAATTACCTGCAATGGCTTGGAGAGTCGATCTCGCTTGCCGAGTAGGACGAAAATTCATCCCGCGACAGCGCTCAGGTTCAAGCGCCAGTAATCAAGAAAAAAAGGAGGGGTATCATCGGCAGCCTGCTCTACAAGCTTGTCGATGAAAGCGGTGCGCAGATCTTCTGCCGGAAGAAGCGCCAGGTGCCTCCGAAGGATGATGTTGGAAATGAATTCCCTGTACTCCCGAGCATTGTCGAGCACGGTCGGCGCGGCTTCAACTGAGGTTGACACATTTACGAAACCTGCGCGACCAAGAGTTTCCGCTCCCTCTTCAGCGGTCTGAAATAACCACGGCTCGCAAAATCCAGAAAAGAATGCGCGGAACTTCCGGACATTCATCAGAGCGCCGACTCGCTCGCGCAGAAGCGCGAGATTCGGTCCTCCACCGCACTGTGCTTCAAGCCATCCACCGGGACGCAGCAAACTATGCAGATTTGTGAACAGGAGATTGTGATCGAGCACCCAATGAAACGCAGCCGTGCTTACGATGCCGTCAAATACGCAGCCGAAAGGCAAGTCCAGGAGATCGCAGGCGACCAGCGACACGCGGCTGTTGAGCTGCGGCCGCAAGTGTTCCTGAGCTTTGCGCAGCATGTCCTGTGAAAGATCAATGCCAACGATGCGGCCACTCGGCAACGCAGCGAGCAGCTCACCGGTGAGACGTCCGGTGCCGCAGCCAGCATCCAGTACGGTTTCGTGACCGCGGAGATGCAGGCGGGCGAGCACTTTCTTGCCCCAACTGACTTGTGGCGCTGACAATTTGTGATAGGCGTGAGCATTCCACTCGCGGGAAGAGGCTGCTGGTTTGGTTGTTCGCGTGTCAGCCAAAGGAAGAATATCCGAGAGGATGAACGAAGTGCCGGTTATTCACAAAGGACCGAAGGTTCTGATTGGTCTTGGCGGACTTCTAGAGCGCCGCCAGGCCTTGCTCCAGGTCCTCGAGAATATCCTGCACGTCTTCAATTCCCACCGAAATACGCACCATGCCATCGGTAATGCCGATTGCCTTTCGCCCCTTTTCACCAAGAGCCGCGTGGGTCATGGTCGCGGGATGGGAAATCAGCGTCTCGACCCCTCCCAGCGATTCGCCCAAGGAGCAGACCCGCAGTTTCTTAAGCATTTTGTTCGCATTCTTTAGAGATCCGGTCTCGAACGTGATCATGGAGCCGAATCCTCGCATCTGCCGCTTGGCCAGTTGATGCTGCGGATGGTCGATAAGCCCAGGATAAAAAACTGTTTCTACCTTGCGATGGTTCGCGAGAAACTCAGCGACGGTGCGCCCGTTGCGGTCATGAATGTCCATTCGCGCGGCCAGCGTCTTCACGCCGCGCAAGAGAAGCCAGCATTCGAATGGAGAGAGTATGGCACCGGCTGCTTTCTGCAGAAAAGCCAGTTGCTCGGCCTGATCCGCCCGCGTGCAAATCACTACGCCACCGAGCCCGTCGCTGTGTCCATTCAGGAATTTTGTGGTGGAGTGCAGAACCATGTCAGCGCCCAGAGCCAGCGGCTGCTGAAAGTACGGCGACATGAACGTGTTGTCCACTACGAGCTCGACCTTTTTCCGATGGCAAATCTTACTGATTACCGCCAAGTCGCTCAGGCGCATGAGCGGGTTCGTCGGCGTTTCCACATACACCATCCGCGTGTTTTTTCGAATGGCGCGCTCAATGTTCCCGGCATCGGACGTATCGATATAGGAAAATTCAAGCCCGTAGCGGCTCAACACCTGATTGAACAGACGCGGCGTGCCGCCATAAAGATCGTTGCCGCACACGATGTGATCACCCGACTGCAGCAGGCAAGCGACCGCATTGATGGCAGCCATGCCACTCGCGAAAACCCGTGCCGCAACTCCCCCCTCCAGCGAGGCAAGATTTTCCTCCAGCCGCGTCCGGGTTGGATTGGAGACACGCGAATATTCGTATCCCTTGTTCTCTCCAATTCCCTGCTGAACGTACGTCGAACTCAAATAGATGGGAACATTGACCGCGCCGGTCAAGGGATCGGGCTCTTGTCCGTCATGAATCGCGCGGGTCGCGAAGCCATGTTTTCGATTGGTTGTCATGATTGCGATTTATCGGCTCCGAGCGGGGGGATAGTCCGAACTTAAACCCCGCCTTCGAAGATCTTTTTCGAAAGATATCGCTCTGCCGAGTCCGGAATAATAGTCGCCACGCGTTTACCTGCGCCTAGCCGGCGTGCGGTCTGCAGAGCCGCAAAGACGGCAGCTCCTCCGCTCGATCCCGCCAGCACACCTTCCTGGGCAGCAAGGCGTTTCACCGTCTCGAACGCATCTTCGTCTTTTACCGCGATTACCTCGTCGCACACGGAACGGTCGAAGGTCAACGGAACAAAACTGGCGCCGATCCCTTCCACTTTGTGCGGTCCCGGTTCGCCACCACCCAGCACCGATCCCTGCGTCTCGACCGCAATCGCGAGCACTCCGGGCGCATGTTGTTTCATGTATCGCGCGACCCCGGTAAAGGTTCCGCATGTACCGCAGCCGACCACAACAGCATCGACCTTGCTCTGCATCTGTTCGAAGATTTCCGCGGCTGTGGTTTCGTAATGATAGTCGGGGTTAGCCATGTTTTCGAATTGTCCCGCCATGAACGCGCTCTTGTCGTGTGCCACCAACTCTTTGGCGCGGCGGATGGCTCCCGACATTCCCTCCGCATCCGGGGTACGCTCGACCTGCGCCCCGAGCGCGCGCATGACGATCACTTTTTCCTGGGAAAAATTTTCCGGGACAAACAATTTGACCTTGTATCCCCGATTCACTCCAATCAAAGCCAATCCGATTCCTGTGTTTCCCGCGGTAGCTTCAACGATGGTTCCACCGGGAGCGAGCTTCCCTTCCCGTTCAGCGCGCCGGATGATTCCAATAGCGGCTCGATCTTTCACGCTGCCGCCAGGGTTCAGATATTCAAGTTTGGCGAAGATGTCCGCCGAACCGGCTGGAACCACGCGCTTAAGATGCAGCATGGGAGTCAGGCCGACAAGATCGGTGATGTCGTCGGCAACAACGAGGTTAGGAATTTCAGAGCTTTTCAAGTGCACGTTACAGGTTACGGGCAAGGGGTGGAATCGTCAATGCAGGGAGGCCATGAGCAGAGACATCGGAAGTTCAAGTAAGGCTAGCGGCGACCGAAGCGAAAAAATAGCCTGTTCACCGCATCTCGCCGGTAGCCAACTGCGAGGTCGCGTAGTAGCCGGTTTTGGTGCGCACGGTGAGTTTCCCGTGGCCCTTGGCTTTCGCCTCGACTTTGATCTGCCGGAATCCGCCAGTAGATTTCGGATTTGTGGGCTTATACCCAATGATGTACTGATTGCGAATGTCGTGCGCGATCTGCTTGCTGATTTCATCCACTTCGTCGAGCGTCCTGGGGAAAAACGATATGCCTCCGGTTCGCTGCGCGATGATTTCGAGCGCACGCTTGGCGCGATGAGGATGCTCTTCATCCCCCAAGAGCCCGATCGTGTAAACCTGCGGGCCATTTTCGTCCTGAAGCTGTTTTATGGCCTGCTCCAGGCTTTCTCTGCTGGCGTTATCCTCGCCGTCGGTTACCACGAACAAAACTTTTCTCTCCAGACGCGCATCTCTGGCCAGATGGTCAGCCGAAGCCACCACCGCCTCATAAAGCGCCGTTCCCCCCTTGGCATCGATTTTCTCCAGCGCTTCCTTCAGCTTCAATAGATCGTTGGTGAAATCTTGGTCGAGATAGTATTCGTCGTTAAAATTCACCACAAACACCTCGTCCCCAGGATTGCTGAACCGCACCAGGTTGAGAGCTGCCTGGTTCACCTTGCTGCGCTTTTCGCGCATCGATCCGGAGTTGTCGATCACAATTCCCATCGAAACCGGAATGTCTTCATGATGGAAGGAAATGATAGTTTGCGGCTTGCCGTCCTCGAACACGTGAAAATCACCGCGTCCAAGATTGGTGACCAGGCGCTGCCTGTCATCGACCACAGTGGCGTGCAGCAGCACCTCATCTACATCTTTGCGGATCACATAGGTCCCGTTCTGATCTGGGCTCTGCTGGTGTTTGGAATCGGCAGCCCTATCGGCCTGAGATTGCGAGGATTGAGGCTGGGTATCGCTTTGCGAGTAGATGGTCGCGGAGCAGAGTGCTCCCGGCGCACAGATTAGCGTCAGGCAGATTACAAGGAATTCGAAACTCGGAGCCAGGCTATTCTTCGGGAGCGTAATATCCGGTCCTCGCATACACTCGGAGTGGCGGCAATCCTTTCGGGGGCAAGAGCTTGACCTTTATCTTACGCCATTTGCCGTCATGCACCATTTTGCTTGGCCGATAGCCCAGTACGTATTGATTGCGCAGTTCGACCCCGATCTTGGTCGCCACGTCGGCCAAATCGTTAGGATTTTCCACCGTGAACGCCCGCCCGCCGGTCAGTTCGGTGATCTCCCCGAGCAGGGCTGGACCTAATCGCTCTTCCTCGGTGGGGAAATAGCGATCATAAATTCCGATGGCATAGATCATTACGTCGGCTTCCTTCACCATGGACTTGATTTCGCCCTCGGTGTAGCGGCTGTGATTGTCGCCGCCGTCGGAGATGATCAGCAACGCCTTCTTCGAGTATTTCGCCTGACGCATCTTTACGATGCCCATGTAAATCGCATCCAGCAAAGCGGTTCGCTTCTGCGGGACGGAATACACGAGCTTGCCCTGGATATCGTCCACCGAACTGGTGAAGTCGCTTACCAGTTCAGGGTCGTCAGAAAACGTGATCATGAAAAACTCATCCTGCGGATTCGCGGTCTTGAAAAATTCCATGACCGCATCTTTGGCCCGGTCCATTTTGCTGGCCATGCTTCCGCTGGAGTCGAAAATCACGCCCAGCGACACCGGCGCATCTTCGCTCGAAAAAGTCTTGATCTCCTCTTTTGAATTGCCCTCATAAAGCTCGAAATTTTCCTTGTCCAGGCCGGTCACAAGCCGGTTCAGCGGATCTGTAATTGTCACCGGCACAAGCACCAGATCCACATCCACTTTCAGCGGGCGGATGCGTGAGTTCAACGAAGGAAGCAGATTCTGATTCGTAGTGTCGGGGGGCTTCGAGTCGGCCGCTGCGCGGGGAACAACGTGAACATCCTCGATGTTGGTTTGGGCTGCCGCCAAGCGCGGCAAAACGCCAGCCATACACAGAGGAATCAGAAAGACCGAAAGCACAGACATCAGCCAGCGCGACCGAGCGATTAAGTTCCAGGGTCGAGAGAGGGGGGAATTCGGAACTGGCACCTTGGGGCCTGAAACCAGGCACCAATCAAGGGGGGCCATACACACCTCAATGGCCGCGATGGTATCACAGCTTTCGGGTAAATGGATGCGCCTTTTATGTCAAGAGTTGGAGATAACTCCCGATTCGGCCCGGCGTGGATGAGGAAGGCCCGCTCCATTCGTCACCCGCGTCTCTAGCCAGTTGTTACAATCGAACTTCCGATGACTGACATCCGACCGTTTCGCGCCCTTCGTTACAATCCCGATCGGGTTGCACTGGCGCAAGTCGTGACCCAGCCTTACGACAAGATCACACCCGAAATGCAGCAGAGCTATTACCGCTCCAGTCCTTATAACCTTGTCCGGATCATTCTGGGGCGGCGGGAAGAGGCCGACGACGATCGCCAGAATGTATATTCCCGTGCCGCCCGCAATTTTCAGGATTGGCGGCAAAAGGGAGTGCTGCGCCAGGACTCTGAGCTGTCAATCTACGTCTATTCGCAAACTTTTTCCGTCCCCGGATCAGGCAGAGAACTGGAACGCCGGGGATTCATCGCCTTGGGTCGCCTCGAGGACTATTCCGCCGGGGTTGTTTTCCGCCATGAACAGACGCTTTCCAAGCCGAAAGCCGATCGTCTGAGCCTGCTTCGCGCGACCCGCGCCCACTTCGGCCAACTCTTCATGCTCTATGAAGATGCGGGCGAGGTTGAGTCTCTGCTCAGGCCCAATGCCAATCCTGACATCGAAGTCAGCGACGAATATGGCGTGGTGCATCGCGTCTGGCAAGTTGCCGACCCGAACATTATTGAAGCGGTACAAAGCGCCATGAAAGACAAGAGGCTGATTATTGCGGATGGTCACCATCGGTATGAGACGGCTCTCGCGTATCGCGACGAACGCCGGGAGGAAAATGATCGAGTATCACAAGATCATCCGGAGTCTTTCGAGTTCGCGATGATGACGTTTGTCAACATGCGCAGTCCAGCACTGTGTATCCTTCCGACTCACCGCGTGGTTCATAGCCTGCCGTCGTTTTCGGCGGAAGATTTTAGGCAAGCGGCACACGCCTTCTTCGACGTTGACGAGGCCGAGTCATCAATCAATGCGGCGGGTGCAGTCGCGATTCTTCGCGAAGCGGGGCGCGCCGGCACGACAATCCTTGCCGTTACCGCCAAGCGCGCTTTTCTGCTGCACCATCCAATCCCCAACACGGCGCCGGAAATCTTCGCGGGCATGTCGCTGCGCCAGCAGTCGCTCGATGTCGTGCAGCTTCATAAATGCCTGCTCGAGAAAGTGTTGAATCTTTCCGAAGAATCCATCCGCAATCAGCAGAACCTTTCCTATGTGCGGGATGCGGCTGCAGCTCTTTCGATGGTGCGCGAGGACCGCGCCAACATCGCTTTCTTAATGAACCCTTGCACCATGGGGCAGGTCAGCAAGATTGCCTTTGCCGGCGAGGTGATGCCGCAAAAATCGACCGATTTTTACCCAAAGCTTCTCAGCGGATTAACCATTTATGCGCT
>JASICF010000201.1 GCA_030044775.1 Candidatus Sulfotelmatobacter sp.
TGCAAGGGCGCACAGAAGTGCGCCCTTGCTTGAGCTGTCTTGCTAGTTGATGGTGACCGTTACCGCGCTCGAATGCGTCAGCGAGCCCGACGTGCCCGTCACCATGACCGTGGCCTGCTGAGATGCCGGCGTGGTAGTTGGCTTGTTTGAAGTGTTGCTGCTACTGCACCCGAGAGCGAACAGTGAGATAGCAAGCGTCAAGCCCAACAGGCTCAGCCCCGCAATGCTTTTGCGCGTGAGCGATCTCCGTTTGCGACTGATCATCAGCGTTCCGAACAGGCCGAGACCAGGCATAAGGAGAAACATACCGGCCGCGTTGTAACCCGTGGGAGGCGGCGTCGTAACGGCAGAAATCGTCAAAGTGGAACTCGCCGTGCTCGATCCGGGAGAGATGGTTGAAGAACTGAAAGCACAGCTCAACCCGGTGGGCGCGGAGCAGGTAAGAGTTATTTCACTGTTGAATCCTCCTACCGCAGCAGCGCTAACCATTACCGTAGCCGAACCTCCCGGATTGAGCGTCGTGCTCGAAGCCGACAGATTCAGTGAAAAGCCACTGCCAGCTGCCGCCGCTGGTGCAAGGCTGGCAAATACAGCAGTGGCGCTTCCGCCGGCTGGAAAATTCGGTTGTCCGGCGCTGCCTCCAGCCGTGATGTAAAGAGTGCCGGCTACTCCAGGATCATCGCTGGTGCCGCCGCCTCCGCCGAAGACCATATCCCACAGGCCCGGATTTACCAAAACTTTGCCCGAAGCATCGGTCAGCTGACCCACGAACTTGCCCGTGGTGTCGAATGCGCTGATTGTACCGTCGCCGAAATTTCCCACGAGAATATCGCCGGCGAAGGTTCCGAAGCCGGCAGGGGCGGCCGTTACGCCCCAAGGTGCATTCAGATTATTGTTGGCACTCGCAGCTACGAAGGTACTTACGAAGTTGCCGTTGGTGTCGAAAATATCCACTTGGCCGGCGCCGGCGCCCGGGAATGCATCATGCTTGGGAGTGTCCTGCATGGCGTACGCGACGTAGACTTGGTCACCGATGATATGGATGCCGTGGGGAGCGAAACCTGCCGGAAGTTTTGGATCAGTGAATGAACCCGCCAACGTTGTCAGGTTGTAAGTAGAGTCATACACGTCTACCTTGCCGCTGTTGAAGTTAGCTGCGAGCAAGTTAGTGCCTAGCATAGCCAGGCCCTTATAAACTGCGCCGCTAGCGGAATTATCTTTGCCGACGATTGCGGTGTTGCTCGATCCGTTCCAGTAGACGATCAGGCCGTCCTCGGTATCGAAAATGAACGATCCGCCGGCGAAGTAGGTGCCGTTGGGGTTGGCGACGGTTCCCGTGGGGCAGCCAGGACTGCAGTTGCCGTTAGGGTTACTCGACGCTCCAGGTATAGTCACGATCAAACCAGTATCTTTGTTACCGTTCTGATCATAGAGCGTCGAAACTCCGCTGTTATTGTCTGCGATCCAGAAGTCCTGCCCTGGAAGAACGGAAATCCCCCAGGGGTTCAACAGTTGAGAATCTGTGGTGTGACCGACGCCGGCAACATTGGAGACCAAATTGGTCTGGGAATAGCCAGCTTGCTGAGCGAGCAATCCCGAAGGAATTGCTAACGCCATCAGCAGTCCGATTAACGAGATTGCTTTTTTCATTGTGTCCTCCATGGACTTGTTAGTTAGTCTTGTACGACCCTGAATTTGAACAGTAGTTCCCTGTTGAGCACGCGCGTTGGCCGAGAATCGAGAACCAGATTGAAACTTCGTGGTCTAGAGATCTCCGTCGCAGCCACGAGAGCCCGACAGTCTTGATCGCGATTTATTGACCGCCCGCGGCCGACAAAATGCTCCGGCTTGGAGAGTTCGCTTTGACAAGCATCACCATTTCCCGAGAAACCGGCAGGGTATAGACGCCGCTTAGTGTTGTGATCTCGGTTAGAAAGTACTTGTCACCGACATGCTCGAAGGTGAGCGTGGGGCTAGCGACAGCACCCTCGTCGAACGTCAAAGCAACTAGCAATGCTCCCCTTGTGTTATAGCCACTGATGGCGAGCTCCCGATTTACGCCGTGATTAAGGCGACTTACCCTGTATTCCCCTGCGGGAAGAGTCGCGGCGCCAGCTACGAACTCGAACGGAATACTTACGACAACCGCATCCGCATCTTGAGCACGTGCACTTATCCCAACTCCCAGTAAGCACATCAGTATCAGTACCGCTGTTGCATACGACTTCTTCATGATGTCTCCTTTTCGAAACGCTATTCCGTGCTCGCCAGTGATAACTGCGCTCGTGAGACTCTATTCCGCAAATCTGTCCTTTAGTTTCATTTATCAACCGTTTTCACGACACACGAGAATTAGACGCGTGGCTTCAAAAGCGAGATGCGCAACGGATGTCATTTGATTGTCAAGACTTTGTTGAGACTTTTGTGAAACTTCCTTGTGCGTAGCGGGAACTTTAGTGAGGGCGTGGAGTGGAAAGTACTGCGAGGCGGCGGATGTCGAGATCACTTCGATTCATACATCGATAAGGCAGCGGGCAGGTCTACGAATCTG
This sequence comes from Candidatus Sulfotelmatobacter sp., assembly GCA_030044775.1. GTDB lineage: Bacteria > Acidobacteriota > Terriglobia > Terriglobales > Acidobacteriaceae > Sulfotelmatobacter. Next base: position 2,552 of record JASICF010000201.1, read on the forward strand.
CTGCGGCACGACTCATGGCATGCTCTCCAACTGGGCAACATTGATCGAGTGAGTCCGATACATCGAGCCGCGCAAACACTCGGCGAAAAGGTCGATAATCCGACCCGTTTGTTTGCCCGAGGGGAATAGCTGCGTTTGCGCGGGATGCGGTCGTTTGCTGAAGTAATTGGTCAGACCTTCGCGAAGTTGCAGCCGAGCGCGCCATAACCGGGCTTTTACCGCTGTTTGACTCAGGTTCAGCACTTTTGCTGTCTGATCTATGGTGAGTCCTTCGACATCCCGTAGCACAAAGACGATCCGCAAGATTGGACTTACCTCTTTCAGGGGATTAATCAGGATTTCTCTTAGTTCCGACGCCCAATACAACTGTTCCGCATTAGGAGCCCAGTCTGTGACTTCTACTGGAAGCATGCCACTCTCGGACTGAAAGTCCTCATCCAGCGAGGCCTCTTTTGTGGCGCGCAGCTTTCGCAGCTTTATGAGCGACTGGTTCACGGTGATACGAAATAACCAGGTTGAGAATTGCGATTCCTCTCGGAATGCGGCCAGGTTTTGGTACGCCTTCAGAAAGGCTTCCTGAACCGCGTCTTGGGAATCTTCGCGGTTGTGCGTGATGCTCTGAGCAATTCGGAAAAGTCTTTGGTCGTATCGCTTTACCAGTTGTTCGAAAGCATCAACATCTCCTTTCTTGCTGGCGTGGACAAGATCCAGGTCGTTGCTAGTGTCGAATTGTGCCGAGTTCGCGTTCATGGTCTTTGTGGCACACAGCTCACTGCACCACGACTGTGCCGGTCATCTTCGGGTGTACCGAACAGTAGTACGAATAAGTTCCTGCTTTTGTAAATGTGAAGGAAAATGTTTCGTCCGTACCCATCACCTCGGACTTGAATACGCCATCTGTACTTACGGTCGTATGAGGAATGTCATCTTTGTTTGTCCATGTGACCGTCGCGCCGACGGGCACTGTGATCGTTTGTGGACCAAAAACGAAGTTGTCGATTTTTACTTCCGCGTTTGCCGCAGAGGGCTGATCATTGGCTGCGACGGTCGGTGATCCCGCGACCAGCAGCGCGATCCCAATTACTACCGAGGCTGTGAAACTTGCAATCCAGACGGTGTTCCGCTTCATTGAGTTGTTTCCTTTGATGGTTTGATTTTTCTTCCTCGATTCTTATCCTTACAAGGGCCGGATCGACGGTGGTCTTCGCAGTCCCTGGATTAACGACCACCCGGGCCGCTGCCATCTCTTGATGCCGGA
>JASICF010000202.1 GCA_030044775.1 Candidatus Sulfotelmatobacter sp.
AGCGTGACATGCAGCGATTCAGGCAGCACCCATCGCGCTTCCGGAGCAAACCCGCGCACGCCTTCAAGAAAGCGAATCATTCGCTCGCGAATGGCCTGCCCGGGATCGATGGCTACGAAAAGGCGCATGCAACAGGGTCTTGACTCGGAGGATCTTTTGAAATTCGCCAATGCTTGGCGATATCACATCAATTTCCTTCGCACCATGTCGAGGGCTAGGGTACTGGCAAACCAGCGAATGCGCTGGCGATCTCCCGGAAAATTTCGTTCGATCACCTCCGTGCCGCTGTCGCTGGCCAAAGCATGAAACACTAATCCCACCGGTTTTTCAGCGGACCCTCCGGTTGGACCGGCTACGCCTGTGATGCCGAGCCCAAGCGTCGCTTCCGAGCGATAACGAACGCCTTCCGCGAGTGCGGCTGCCACTTCACGGCTCACCGCGCCATGACGCTCGATCATGCTGGCTGGCACTCCCGCCAACTCGGTCTTCATGGCATTCGAATACACAACCGCACCGCCGACGAAATAGCGTGAGCTGCCGCCGACCGAGCTAATCCGTTCCGCGAGCAGGCCCCCGGTGCAGGATTCCGCGACCGCCAGAGTCGCATTTCGCATCTGCAGCCAATAACCGACGATCTGCTCGAGCGATTCTCCATTTCGCGAATACACTGCGTCGTCGAGTTCTTCTTCTACGGCGTCGGCCGCTTCATCGACTCGAGCCTGCGCAGCTTCCATCGTTTGCGCGCGCGACCGGAAGTGAAGCTGGATTTCGCCCGCTCCTGCCAGGATCGTGGTTTGCACGCTGCCGTAGCGCTTGTAAATCGGCGCTACCCGCGCATCCACCGCCGATTCGCCCAACATGGCAATTTTCAGCACCCGAGTTGCAATGGATGCCGGCGGCAGCTTGGCCCTCAGCCGCTCGCGGCATTCGCACTCGAACAACCCTTTCAGTTCGTGGGGAGGGCCGGGCAGCAAAATAATTGTCCGTTCGCGATTATCGAACCGGCCGCTGATCCATTGTCCGGCAGCGGTTCCATTCGCATTCGGCAAAACCGTCGCCCCCTCGATCACGTCTGCCTGCTTTGCATTGTTGGGCGACATCTTCCAGCCGCGGGTGGCGAACCTTTGTTCGATATGAGCGAGCACCTGCGCGTCGCGGCGCAACGAAACGCCGAGTGCTTCGGCAACTGCTTCGCGAGTTAAATCATCTTCCGTCGGCCCCAGGCCACCGCTGAAGATTACAATCTCCGATCGGAAAATAGCGTGTTGCGTGGCAGCGGCAATCTGCTTCAGATCGTCGCCGACCACGCTCTTGAATATTACTTCCACCCCTAACTGGTTGAGTTGTTCGGTGAGATAGAGAGAATTCGTATCCGCTCGGAACGGTGTCAGCAACTCGGAACCGACCGCGATAATCTCAGCATTCACGGTTAGAAGTGTAAATGAAAACAGAAATGAAAAACCGCGGACGCCGGAGGGATCACCGGGAGTAGATCACGCCGATAAATTGCTTTATTTGAATTGCTCTAATAGGAGCGGCAGTCCGGGGAGGTCCCACGACAGATGATATACGGCATCAGTTGTGGCAAGAACTACACTCCGCCCCGGAGCGAACGCCAATCCAACCAGTCCTTGCCCGGCGACTGCCAAAGAGGCTGTTCTTTCCGGCGTGATTTTTACGATCCCGCGCTGGCCGGCCAATGACGCGGCAAGATACAGATTTCCGGCTGCGTCGAACGCCAAACCCTGCGGCCGTCCCAGACCCCGATAGAAACGGGTCACCGTGCCGTGCGGATCGATCCGATAGATCGAGTCGAAGCTCGATGTTGTCGGGCCGGTTACAAACAGATCTCCCTGGGAGTTAAAGGCTAAGTGGTATGCCGAAACGCTTGGTTCGAGAGTGGCAAAGACGAAGACCTGCTGGTCGCGGCCGATCTTAAAAATCGTTCCGCTGCGGTCGCCCACGTAGAGATTCTCCTCGCGGTCGAAGGCGATGCCGGTCGCAATTCCCATTCCTCCCGCGTACGTGGTCATGGTTCCGTTTTGCGCGATTCGATAAACAGCCCCGTCATGGCGCGACGATACGTACATTTGACCCGTACGATCGAAGGCAATAGCCGTGGCGTTCATCATCTCCACGACAAAGGGCTTCATCGTGTAGTTGGTATCGATCTTGAAAATTGCGATGGGGACTTTCTGTCCCCGCGAGCCGGAAAATGTCGCGTAAATATTGCCTTGCGCATCGATTGCTGGACTTGTTACGGGATGCAGGTTCTCGGCAATCGGCACCGCAACCTTGACGTTCTGGGGATTACTGACGTGGCCATTAGTCGAGACGACCACGCTGCCGGAGGTTGCTCCCGGAGGCACGCGCGCGACCACAAACGAGTCCGAACTCACGACGACGCCGCCTTCGATATCGCCAAACTGTACGCGCGGGCGCCGCCATTGTTGCGGCCGCAATCCCGAACCGGCGATGCGCACCTCGCCCCCGGCCAACGCCAGGACCGGCGACACGGATTCGATGTGCGGATCGCCGTTCGCGTTTTTCTTTCCCCGGATGCGGTCGGAGAGGTTCATGAGGGAAATACTGGAACTCCTGTGAGTTACCTATTTTAGAAGACCAAAGCGCATCAACAGATGCACCGCCAATAAGGCATAGAACCCTGCGGCAATATCATCCACCACGATTCCCGTGCCTTCGGGCAGCGCCTCCAACTGCCGGACTGGTGGCGGTTTCAAAATATCGAAGACACGAAAAAGTATAAAGCCCGCCAAAAAAGATTTCCATGCGAAGGGCACGGAAATCAAGGCTACTAGTTGACCAGCCACTTCATCGATCACGACGAACTGAGGATCTTTGATTCCACTGCTTCGGGACACGCGTGTCGCCGCCGGAATACCAATTAAGACGATGCAGAAGGCCAGTCCGATGAGGAAAGGCGTCCGCAGGGAAGGCGCAAGAGTCTTAGCCAAAGCCGCCCACAGCAACACGGTTACTCCAGACGCCCAAGTTCCCGGTCCGGGTCGCAGCCGGCCGATACCGAAGAATGTAGCAATCATTGTTGCCAACCGAGGAGTGCGGTCAGTCGTCGGATTTTCCATGATCGTCGGGGTTGATCGTTTCCGGCAGTTCGTGGCCGTCAGCTACCGGGGATGAAACCACATATGCGCCGCTCGCCCACTTTCCTAGATCAATCGTGCGGCATCGCTGGCTGCAGAAGGGAGACTCGGGATCAGTGCTTTTTACCGGCTTCTTGCAGATGGGGCAGCGAAGCTTGAGAGCGGGTTTGCGAACCATAACGCAGGCACTGAGTCAGTTTTATGGGAGTTACACGTCAAGTCAACGGTTCCAGAATCCTGGCCACCAGATCGTAATCGTATGCTTCGGTGATCTCACAGCGATAAAACTCGCCGGGTTGGGGCGTAAGCTCGGGTGGAAAATCGTTCACGAAGACCTTGCCGTCGATTTCCGGAGCGTGCATCGAAGTCCGCCCCTCCAACAAGAGATCGGTTTCTTCCGCAGTGCCCTCCAGTAGTAAATCGAGCTTACTTCCCAACAGGCGCTTCTTTTTCTTCATGCTGATCTGCCGCTGAACCTCCATCAAATACCTGCGCCGTCGTTCGATTTCGCTGTGCGGAATCTTCTTCTCCAATCCGTACGCACTCGCGCCTTCCTGGTCAGAGTAGGAAAATGCTCCCACCCAGTCGAACTGCGCGTCACGCACGAAGTGGCAGAGCTCTTCGAATTCTTTTTCTGTTTCTCCTGGGAAGCCAACGATAAACGAGGTGCGCAGAGTAAGATTCGCAATCGCGCGGCGCATCTTCTCAATGGAACGCGAAAACACCTCAGCTCCGCCTCCACGTTTCATCCGCTTCAATATAGATGGAGAAGCATGTTGCAGAGGTACATCGATATACGAACAAATCTTATCGTTGTCCGCTACCGTGTGCAGAAGACGGCCTGTGATTTTGTTCGGATAAGCATAGAGAAAGCGAATCCAGCGCAGGTCGTCGATTTTTGCCAGCCGTTCAAGCAACAACGCAAGACCGTCTTTTAATCCGAAATCTTCGCCGTAGCAGGTTGTGTCCTGCCCAATGAGCGTGATTTCCCGCACGCCGGCTTTTGCCAACCGCTCCGCCTCTGCAATCACCGACTCAAGCCGGCGCGAGCGGAATGTTCCCCGCAACTGCGGGATGATGCAAAAGCTGCAGGGGTGATCACAACCCTCAGCAATCTTGATATAGGCTGAATGTTTGGGAGTGGCCAGGATGCGCGGGGTCTCGTCGTCATACAGATAATTGGGCAGGTCGGCAATCGCTCCATCCCATTGCTCACGCGAAAATCTGCCTTGTGCCGCGCGGGCAAGGCCCTCCGGCCTCGAGTTCAGGACGACAAAAGGCGATCTGTTTTGCGGCGGCCCGGAAGGCTGTGTAAAGCCGGTTGCCGCGAGAATGTTCTGGAGTTCACCGGTGCCGACCACCGCATCCACTTCTGGAATCCGTCTGCGGATCTCATCTCGGAATCGCTCGACGAGGCAGCCGGCGACCACGAGCTTTTTTGCGCGGCCTGAGTTCTTATGCTCCGCCATCTCAAGAATCGTATTTACCGATTCTTCCTGCGCAGTTTCAATGAACGAGCAGGTATTCACCACGATTACATCTGCGTCTTCCGCCCGCGGTGAAAGTTCCGCGCCCGCCCGCGCCAGCAGGCCCATCATCACTTCGCTGTCCACCAGATTTTTCGGGCAACCCAGGCTGACGAACCCAACTTTTTGCCGACGCGGTTCTCGCGGACGCGTTTCAGCCCCATTGCTTCCGGCGATCGCGTTGTCTGTTTTTTTTCTTTCTAGTGAAAGAGTGAGGGTCTTTGCAGGCATGAAATAAAGTTATTTTAGCATTTTCTACAACTCGTTTTTCAGGTCTGTGGGGCATCACGCTTGCTCAATGATGGCACCCTTCCACGAATAGGTTAGGCGGACGTGAAGAGGTGAAACCTTACGACTTGCGAGACCGCGCGAAAGGGGCGGAGAAGAGAGACAGCTCCCGCTCTAACTTCGGTCGCCGAGCCCCCAAGCCGCTCTTGAGCAGGGCGGTTTTATTTCGCACTCTCAACAGATGCGGGCCCTCAATCGGCAAGATCGGCTATTTCAGCCTCACGAAAAGAAGAACGAAGATGGCCCATACTCCGACCGTGACAGGAAAAAGCACCACGGCCGCATCCCGCATGCCGGCGCCCCGGGGTAACGCGTAGGTGAGCAACATCATGGCTAAGGCTGTGAGCACACCAAGAATCAGTTTGCTTTTCCAGTTCATGGGTGGTTAACCTCGCTTTCCCTTTACCCGGACATCATTCTGCCATTGGCCGCGAAGTATACGCTCCGGAAAGCAGCGGGGACAAGTCGGAGGGCCTTTTATCCGGATCGACGTGGCGCTCGTGACACTAACAGCCAGCGTGCGAATAGCTTAGGCAGGTTACTTTCGCAGGTTACGCGAGGTTACTTTTGCGTGATTACGGAAGAGGCGGCGAAAGTCCGCTTGCCCGCGCAAGAGTGTGAAAACAGTTTCATTGCACCGGACCTGACAGCGGTTAAAGCGAAGATTCAACTACGCCGTTGTTTGGCCACCCCGCTGCACTATAAGGATGAGCGAGCGAAACGCCGGCCTCATCAAGCAGCGCCGGGAACCGCGCCGAACACGGGATCTGGCCTAGGCGAGGTTACCTGAGCTGCGAGAGTAATCGGCTTTTCCTGAGCGCGAAACATTCATCCATTCGCCGGAGGCGTGAACAAGAAATGCGTCGACTTCGTTTTGCGGTAAATTCGCTGGTATTTCTGGCTGCCATGGCTCTGTGCACCGGCACAGCCGTGGCCAATTCCACGGTCAATGTGAAGCTGACTGGAACGGGTAGCAATAACGCCGGAGGGGTTTATACCTATCCATACTATCTGTCGATCAACGGCGGCGCGCCGATCGCTGTGATCTGCGACACCTATGACAACGAGGTTGTAGTGGGCGAGACCTGGAAGGCTTACAAGACCAGCTTGTTGAGCGGGCTGGGCATGTTCGGCAATGAATTGACCGATTACAAAGCTGCTGGGCTCATCTTCAAAAGCATTCTGAGCGGAAGCTTGAGCGCGAACGTAGGCAACTACGCGATCTGGGGATTGTTCTCGAGCAACGCGGCGAACAGTTCGTACTTCGGGAGCAGCGGCGCAGCGGCGATCGAGACCGAATATCTGGCGCTGGCGAAAACGGCGCCGAACAGCGCGTTCGCTGGACTGTTTCTCTACACGCCGATTCCGGGGACTCAGAGTTGGGGCGGGACAGCGCAGGAATACATCGGCTACTCTCCGGTACCGGAGCCGGGGTCGCTAATTCTATTCGGCACAGGCCTGATATCTCTGGCGGGGGTTGTGCGCCGGAAGATTTTGAAAGCGTAAGTTCGCAAGCACGGCGAATGCCGTCGCGGTGGTTCATCCATCGCGGCGGTTTTTATTTTCCTTCTTTATGGTGCGGTTCTCATTTCGTTTTGCGATGGTTATTTTGCGACTGCGGGCGGCGGAGGGATCGTGATGTCGATTTCTTTCACCGTTCCCAACGATGATAGAGGCTGATCGAACTCCTTCGTATTGCCAACCACCAAGACGGCGAGTTGATCGCGGTGCACGTACTTTTCCGCGACCCGTTTCACATCGGCGGACGTGACTTTTTGAATCTCGGCGGGAAGCTTGTCGAGCCAGTCGGCCGGATAGCCATAAAACTCGTAGGTCATGCGCTCGCCCAGAACCTTGTCGGGTGAGTCGAGACGAAAGATAAAGGCATTGAGGATAGCGTCTTTCGCTTGCTTGATTTCTTCCTCGGTAATGGGCTTGTTTTTCAGGTTGTCGATATCTTCGTCAAGCGCCTTGATCGACTCCACGGTGCTCTGACTTTTTGTGGCAGCGGCGAACTCGAGAATTCCGGGATGGCCGAAGTTGGTGCCGACGCCCCCACCGACGCTATAGGCAAGACCGCGCTTGGTGCGAATGTCGTTGAAGAGACGTGAAGAAAACCCTCCGCCGAAGGCTTGGTTGAACACCGCGATGGCATAGTAATCAGGATTGTTGCGAGTGGTGCCGAGCGCGACCATCTGAATGCTGGTCTGGTTTACATCTTCTTTCGCGATCTCGTAATAGCCCGGCTTGGCGGGAGTGTAGCTGACCTCTGTGTCCTGCAAGTCACTTCCGCGAGGCCAGGATTCGAATGCAGCCCGCAGCTTGGCTTCCATGGCCGTGGAATCGAAATCGCCGACGATACCCAGAATGATGTGATTCGGCTGGACGTATTTCTGATGCCAATCGAGTAAATCCTGGCGCGTAATGGCGGCGATGGTCGAGTACTCGGCCTGGCGAGCGTAAGGATTGTCAGCACCGTAAGCCAGCTTTGTGGATTCGCGTTCGGCGATGTCGTCGATCTCGTCATTGCGGCGGGAGATCGCGTCATAAGCCTGTTTTTGCGCGAGGTCGAGCTTGTCGGCGCGGAAGTCGGGGTCGCGCAAGAGATCGGCGAAGACCTGAAAAACGTCGTCGAAGTCGCCTTTCAAACAGGACAAGCTCATGGAAGTGGAATCGGGGCCGCCGCCGGTTTCGACTCTGGCGGCGCGCACTTCGAGAAAATCATCGAGCTGATCTCCGGTTTGGGCTTTGGTGCCGCCGGTTCGCCAGACCCTGCCGAAAATGTTGGCAAGGCCGACCTTGGCGGCAGGTTCATCGTGCGAGCCGCCGCGGATGCGGGCGAAACCGTCGATGAGCGGCAGTTCGTGATCTTCCTGCAGAAAAATCACCATGCCGTTGGAGAGTTCGATACGCTTCGGCTGCGCGGGATGAAATGCGGGCAGCGGGGGCGTGGCAATCTGTTGCCAGCTCTTCGCTTGGGCGAAGGAACTCGGAGCGATGAGCGCGGTGGACAAAACGGCGAGGATCGCGAGTAGAGCAGGCCAGCGCGAGTCGATTGCGCTGACGTTGATTGCGTGCGGTTTCATTGGGCACCTCCACGAGGCGCAGAAGCCTGTGGCGAAGCGGTTTCAATCACGCCGACAGTGCGGTTCGTATCGGTAAACGTTTCATTGGCGACGCGGCGAATATCGGCTTTAGTGACATTCTCGATGCGATCGACGGAGCGGAATAATTCGCGCCAGTCGCCGTAGCGAGTTTGGTAGGTTGCGAGGTCGGTGGCTAATCCTTCGTTATCGGCGAGGCCACGAATGAGGTTGGCTTTGGCACGGGTCTTGATCATCTTCAATTCGCCATCGCTGATGTCTTCGGTTTTGAGGCGCTGGATCTCGGCGTGGATCGCGACGGCAACTTCCTGCGTGGTGCGGCCGGGCAGCGGGAAGGCGTAGAACGCAAAAAGATGTGGATACTTGATTCCCGGCAGGCCGGTGAACCCAGCGGAGTAGGCGGCAATTTTTTTGTCGCGCACCAGGGCGCGATAAAGGCGCGAAGTGCGCCCATCTGACATCAGGTCGGTGATGGCGTCGTAGACGGCGTCGTCTTTGGATAAGTAACCCGGACGGTGATAGCCCTCGAGATAAAGCGGCTGGGTTTGTTCCTTCAATTCGATTCTGCGCTCGGAGTTTTGCGGAGGCTCGACCGTGGTGGTTTCATCCGGTTTGGGCCGCGCGGGAAGGCGGGCAAAATATTTTTCCAGAATCGGCATGGCGGTGGCTGCATTCACGTCTCCAGCGACGGCGACGACCATGTTCGACGGCACGTAATACTCATGGAAGAAATGCTCGGCATCGGTCGCAGAAAAGGAGTTCAGATCGGACATCCAGCCGACGGTTGGGCGATGGTAGGGATGGGCTTCAAATGCGGCGGCGTTGAATTGCTCGAGCAGGCGGCCGATGGGATAACTGTCGGTTCGCATGCGGCGTTCTTCAATGACGACGCTACGCTCCTTGTAGAACTCGCGCAGCACGGGGTGAAGAAAGCGGTCGGATTCGAGATATGCCCAGAGTTCGAGCCGGTTTGCGGGCAATGAATAGTGATAGGCGGTTTCGTCGTAATCGGTGAAGGCGTTGAGATCTCGGCCGCCGTTCTGCTCGATGATTTTTCCAAACTGATTGGGGACGACATATTTTTGCGCTGCGGCGATATCGTCTTGCCATGCCTTTTCGAGTTGCTTCAGTTTGGCTTCATCGCGGCCCACGGGTTTATCGCGTTCGGTAATATACGCGGCGTATGACAGTTCGACTTTTTGCAGCGCAAGTTTTTCGGCTGGATAGTTAGTTGTGCCGATCGAGTCGGTGCCTTTGAAGGCCATATGCTCGAACATGTGAGCCAGTCCGGTTTTGGCCATAGGATCTTGCGCGGAACCGGCATCGACGAGAGTGAAGAAGGAAAACACCGGCGCTTCGTGGCGTTCGCAGATGACGATGGTCAGGCCGTTCGAGAGCTTTTTCACCGTGACACGCTTCTCGAAAGAAGCGACATCTTGCGCAGCAGCGAGTACGGCGAGAAACAAGACAGAGGCAATTGGTTTGAGCGAACGGTGGTTCATGCGGGACCTCGGAAATTGGACAAATTAGTGTCGGCCAAAGTTATGAGTGCAGCTTTATTTAGACGGACAGGTTCGGCGGAAGTTTGAAATTACGTGGGCCGCGGCAGGGTTGTCAAACGGCGGAATGAAATTCGGTGTAAGAGTCAACGGTTTATTGTGAGAGCCTGCGTCCTTCGTGGAAAGCAAGGGGGTTTTCAGCCGCGCGCGAGATTCCTCGCCCCGTCGGTGAAAGCACGGGGCTTCGGAATGACGCCGGGTGCAAGGGTATTTCGCGTTGTGCGGAATTTCAGGCACAATGCCTGCTGGAGCAAGAGCGAATGGATT
>JASICF010000203.1 GCA_030044775.1 Candidatus Sulfotelmatobacter sp.
CTTTTGGATCGTGGATCGGCGGCGACCGCGACGGAAATCCATTCGTGACCGCTGACTCTACCCGGTCGGCTATCGGCATGGCGCGACACGTCATCATCGATCACTACATCGCCGAGACAACGCACTTGATCGAGCACTTAAGCATGTCCATCCGCCGGATTGGCGTGTCCGAGGCGCTTGCCCGGAGAGTGCGCGACCACGAGCGTGAACTGGGTGAAAAATATTCCCGCTGGAAACAGATTACGAGCGCGGAAGTTTACCGCCACTTCCTCGATTATCTGATCGCGCGCTTGCGCTTCAGCCGTAATTCGTCGAAACATCCGCATGCCTACAAGTCACCGCAGCAATTTGCCGACGACTTAGTCATGATGCGTGACAGCCTTCGCGAAAACCGCGGCCGGCGACTGGCTGAGCTGGTTGTTTTGCTTGTGAATAAAGTAAAAACTTTCGGATTTCATCTTCACGCGCTCGATATTCGCCAGCACGCCCGGGTCCTCTCGCAAGCTCTCGTGGAACTGGCGTCTGCTCCGGAGCAGACATCGCGATCGCCGCGGCATAGATCCGACTTTTCTCCTGCATCGGCGGACGTTGCCGCGACCTTTCGCGCGATAGCCGAGATGAAGAAGACACACTCACCCGACGCGATTCGCCGTTTCGTCATCAGCGGTACGGAATCCGAGCATGATCTTCTTTCGGTGGTCCGCCTGGCCGCGCTTTGCGGTCTGCCCGTGGCTGCGAAAAACGCTCCCGACGCTACTCTGAACTTTGCTCCGAACGGCGCCGACCCTGGCCTGATGCCGGTCCCGCTCTTTGAATCGATCGAAGCGCTCCGTTCTTCCGCGGCGATTATGCGGCGCGTCTGGACGTCGGCCGAATTCAAATTGCCGCTTGATTCCTGGGGACGTCATCACGAAGTCATGCTCGGATATTCCGACTCAAACAAAGACGGAGGTATGTTGACCAGCACCTGGGAGTTGTACAAGGCACAGCACGAGCTGCACGCAGCGTCGCGCGAGTGCGGAGTAACCCTGCGTCTTTTCCACGGAAGGGGAGGAACTGTTGGTCGCGGGGGAGGCCCCACCCACGCGGCTATCCTGGCGCAGCCGGCCGGCGATTTTTCGGGTGAGATTCGCATTACCGAGCAAGGTGAAGTTTTGAGCTGGAAATATTCCGATCCGGTGCTCGCAGAGTGGAATCTGGAAATCATGATTGCCGCTTGCCTCGAGGCCTTGGCCATGCCGGTGCGCGCTTCGCCAGAAACCATGCGACGCTGGCATGAGGCGATGGAGTCGATGTCCGCCGATGCTTTCACGTTTTACCGGAAACACATCGCAGAGAGTTCCGATGTGCTCGAATACTTCGAGCAATCCACACCGGTCAACGAACTCGAACATGCTCGCATCGGTTCACGGCCGGCACGGCGCGACTCGAATGCGGGGAAGAATCGGAAGCTCGATGATTTGCGCGCCATCCCCTGGGTCTTCGGCTGGATGCAAAGCCGCCATGCCGTGCCTGCGTGGTTCGGCGTCGGCCACGCGCTCGCGCGATGGTCCGAACGTGGCGTCGCACAAACAGAACTTCTCCGCGAAATGATGTGCGGCTTTCCGCTGTTCGCCAGCCTGATCCGCAGCGTCGAAATCGCGATGGCCAAAGCCGACTTCACGATCGCGCGGCTTTACGCCGATTTGGTAACCGATGCCCCTCTTCGCGACCGTGTCTATGAGATGCTGCGCCGTGAATTCGAGCGAACGAGAGAGACTCTGCTTGTTGTTACTGGGCAACAGGAATTGCTGGAAAAGAATCCGGTTCTTCTGCGATCGATACGGTTGCGCAATCCCTATGTCGATCCGCTCAGTCTGATTCAAGTCGATCTTCTGCGGCGTAAACGCGCCGGCGCCGCGAATTCAGCTGACGGCGCATCTCTCGATTATGCTCTGGGCGCGACCATGAATGGCATCGCCGCCGGCCTGCACAACACGGGATAGAACTCTAACGGCGGAAGTTTCTGTGTGCAAAAATCCTGATCTTCGCAGAGAATCAAGGTCTGAGATACCTCTTAGCCATGAAGGTTTTGCGCAAACCGGAGGAAGCGTTCCGGGCATCGGCAGCTGGCTCGGCGATGTTTGAAGCTTTTTGCCGGACATTTTTCGCGCTTTACTGTCCGCTCCGGGTGGAAGGGCGTCAACATCTTCCGGATGGACCTTTTCTTCTTTGCAGCAACCACACAAGCCACGCCGACAGCGCCGCATTGATGACCGCAAGCGGACGCCGATTTTGCAGCTTCGCACTGATCGGCGCCAGCGATTACTTCTTTCAGTCACGCCGCGTGCGTTGGTTGGTGTCGCGGTGGATGAACGTCATTCCTATCGACCGGCGACCCGGACCCAAATCGCTGGTTGCATGCATCACTTATGGCCGCGAGTTTCTGAAGCGGAATCGAGGCGCATTGATTCTTTATCCCGAAGGCACACGCTCGCCGGATGGGGAGATACGCACCTTTAAGCCAGGCGCGGGATTGTTCGCTGCCGAACTGGGTGTGCCGATCGTGCCAGCGTACGTGGAAGGCACCCATCGGATCTTGCCGAAGGGCAAGTCGATGCCGCGAGCAGGCCCGGTCACTGTTCGCTTTGGAGAGGCGCTGGCCGCTCCCACTGGATCCTGGCATGGACAATCGTCGCGGGAGCAGCGGCGCTGTTTTGTCGAGAAGCTTGCCCTGAGCATTCGCATGCTTGCTCAGGATGATCGCGCCCGCGAATTGGTAGCCGGGGTTCAGCAAAAGGGATAACATCGAGACGATTGGCGATCCAGGCTAGATGGCGCCCGGCAACGAGGAAATGCATGGCCTACACGCCCAGGCACATGAAATGGTGGGGCTGGGGAGACGAAGATGCGGAGTTCAATCCTTCGGCGCATCCTGGCTTTTGGCCTTATGCAAAGGAGGCGCTCGAAATCGAGCGGGACGATTTCCGCGTCCGCGAGTGGAACCTCGAATCCATCGAACTCCCCGAGGCATTCCACGACGAAAAATTTGTCTCGCGATTGCGTTCTTTTCTTGATCCCGGGCAGATTTCAGACGACCGCAAAGAGCGCGTAATCCACGCTTACGGCAAGGGATTTCGAGACTTGTTCCGGTTGCGCCGCGGGCTGGCGGCGGGTGCGCCCGATCTAGTCGCCTATCCCAAAAGCGAAAGAGATGTGTGCCTGATACTGCGGGCCGCGATTGAGCGCGACGTGGCCGTCATTCCCTTCGGCGGCGGATCGAATATTTCGGGTTGTCTCGAACGTATGGAAACCGGGCGCATGGTGGTGTCGCTCGATATGAGGCGGATGCGGCGGGTTTTGGAGGTCGACACTCGATCCTTCACCGCCCGGATCGAAGCTGGCGTGTTCGGCCCCGATCTTGAAGCGCAGTTGAATGCGCACGGCATGACACTCGGGCATTTCCCCGATTCCTTCCTCCATTCCACGCTGGGTGGATGGATCGCCACGCGATCGGCAGGAATGCAGAGCGACAAGTACGGCAAGATCGAAGACATGGTCGTGGCTTTGCGCATGGTCACTCCGGAAGGCGAATTAGCCACTCGCACCGTCCCCAAATCGTCGAACGGCATCGACATAAAACATCTCTGCATTGGGAGTGAGGGCACGTTCGGAGTAATCACCGAAGCGACCATGCGCGTGCACACGCGTCCTCAACGGCGCGCGGTCCCGGGCTATCTTTTTCCGGAGTTCGAAGCCGGCATCGAAGCCATGCGGGAATGCGTGCGGCAGGAATGCATGCCCGCGATGGTGCGACTCAACGATCCGGACAAAACCGCATTGTCGATGGCGTTCAGGCCGCCGTCATCCGGCGTCTCCAAAATCGCCGGCAGCTTGTTCAAGGGTTATCTCCGCGCCCGGCGCTTTTCGCTGCCGAGAGCATGTTTAATGCTGACCGCCTTTGAGGGAAGTGAAGCCGCGGTGGGTCGGCAGATGCGGCAAGTGCAGAGCATCTATCGGAAATGCGGCTCTGTGAGTCTCGGCGCGAGCGCCGGCAAATCGTTCGAAGCCAGCAAATACGATTTTCCCCACATCCGGGATTTTCTGCTGGATCACGATGTCACCACAGACGTGAGCGAAACGTCCACCGTGTGGAGCAACATCGTTCCTCTTTACAACGGCACGATGACCGTGCTGCGCGATGCGATCGAGAAGAGCGGGGTATGTCCCTGGACCGGGTGCCATATCAGCCATACCTATCAATCCGGCGCCAGCGTTTACTTTACTTTTGGATTCCGGCAGCACGCTGGAGGCGAAATGGATCAGTATTTGAAGGTGAAGAAAGCCGTGCAGCAGTCGTTTATCGATCACGGCGCGACACTGTCGCATCATCATGCGGTGGGCACCGAGCATTTACCATGGCTGGCGGATGAGATTTCAAGTTTGGGAGTGCAGACGATTACGGCAATCAAACGGAGTCTCGATCCCACGAACGTCATGAACCCGGGTCGGCTGCAACCGTCTCAGAATGCGTTTGAGGACTGGACGAATCTCGCCAATCGCACGTACCCAGGTTCTGCCGTGCGGGGTCTCCGAGTGGATGATCTCGTCGCAAGGCGTCGAAATCACGAGTAGAGCGCACGAAGATTGCTCTAATATAGAGCTCCAGCCGCAATGTTATAGTCGCCATGGCCTGCCGCGCTTGGTCTGGAAAAAAGAGCGTAGGCCATCTCCCAACTGGCGAGCGGTGCTTCTTGCCCCTCGCCCAGCCATTCATTGACTACGGCCTCCCTCATCCATAAGATGAATCGACTGTAAGACTGCCACTTCGCCATGATCGGCCGAACCATTTCCCACTACCAGATCGTCGATAAACTGGGCGGGGGTGGAATGGGCGTAGTTTACAAGGCGCAAGACACGCGCCTCCACCGTTTCGTCGCTCTCAAATTTCTCCCTGACGAGGTTGCCGGAGACCCGCAAGCTCTGGCCCGCTTCCAACGCGAAGCTCAGGCGGCATCGGCCCTGAACCATCCCAACATCTGCACGATTCACGATATCGGCGAGCAGGACGGCCAGGCATTTATTGCCATGGAGTTTCTGGAGGGCATGACGCTCAAGCACAAGATTGCAGGGCGTCCCATGGAGACTTCGCAGATTCTATCGTTGGCGATCGAAATTGCCGACGCGCTCGACGCGGCTCATGCCAAAGGAATCGTTCATCGCGACATCAAGCCGGCAAACATTTTTGTAACCGAGCGCGGCCACGCAAAGATTCTCGATTTCGGATTGGCAAAAGTCTCGCCCGGCAGCGGATCTTCCAGCCAGATTGCCGCCGCGAACACGGCAACGCGCACGATTGCTACGCCTGTGCAGATCGAAGATCAGCAACTGACGAATCCCGGTTCGACAATCGGCACTGTCGCTTACATGTCTCCGGAGCAGGCGAGAGGCAAAGATCTCGATGGTCGTTCGGATCTGTTCTCGTTTGGAGCTGTTGTCTACGAAATGGCGACCGGCACAGTGCCCTTTCGCGGCGAAAGTTCTGCGACGATTTTTGAGGCGATTCTGAATCGAGCTCCCGCGCCGGCGATGCGCATCAACCCAGATTTGCCGCCCAAACTTGAAGACATCATCAACAAGGCTCTCGAAAAAGACCGCGACCTGCGTTACCAGCACGCCTCCGAGATGCGAACGGACTTGCAACGGCTGAAACGCGATTCAGATTCGAGCCGGCAAATGCCCGCCGTCAGTTTTGGCGCGGGACCCGAAGGTCCCGTTTCGAACGCGGCTCATGCGCCCAGCAGTTCCGCGGTGGTTGCGGTTGCCAAACAGCACAAACTGGGCCTTGGCGTCGGCGGAATTGTTGCGCTTCTGCTGGTCGCGGCAGCGGGATACGGAATTTACGCTCTGCTCAACCGTTCTCGCCCGGCGCCATTCCAGAATTTTGCCGTAAGCAAGGTGACCGAAACCGGCAAAGCTCTTCGGGTTGCCATTTCTCCCGACGGCAAATACATCCTTAGCGTGGCGACTGACGGCGCACAGGAAAGCCTGTGGCTGCGCAACGTGCCGACGAACAGCAACACCCAGGTTGTACCTCCGGCTCAAGTGGATTATCTGGGCCTGAGTTTCTCTCCGGACGGCAATTATCTGTATTTCGTCCGCGACGAAGTCGGCAGCAATTCGCTGCATTATCTCTATCGGGCTCCGGTGCTCGGCGGCACTCCGGAAAAACTCGTCACCAACATCGACAGCAACGTGTCGTTTGCTCCGGACGGGAAGAAGATCGTTTACGAAACCGCGAATTACCCGAAGACCGGCGAGTACGTAATCACGATTCGATCGTTGGAGTCGGGGGAAGAAAAGCGGTTGACCGACGGAACCATGAGCGAGCAAGGCAACGATCCTGCATGGTCTCCGGATGGCAAGACGATTGTCTACGATGTCTCGCAACCCGGCAACGCGCTTTCCGGCCTTGAGGCGGTTGATCTGGCCACCGGCAAGAGCAAGTTATTCATGACGTCAGACAAGCTCTTCTTCGTGCGGCCTTTCTGGCTACCGGATGGAAAAGGACTGCTGGTTTTAGGGCAACTGCCCTATGCTGCGCAGTGGCAGATCTTTTTCATCTCCTACCCGGATGGAAAACTTACTCCGGTCACTCGCGATACTAATTCTTATGTCGATCTCAGCCTGTCGGCCGATGGCCGCACTGCCGCTTCTATTTTGCGGCAGGCACATCTCAGCCAGTCCATAGCTATGCTGGGCGAGAGTGGTTCTCCGGAGCGGCCATTTGGTAGCGGCTCGTTTAACGACATGGTTTCCTGGACGCGCGATGGAAAGCTCCTGGCGTCTGCCGCTGCCGGCGGACTGACGCTGGTGAATCCGGAATCTCTGTTGCAAACTCCATTCGCGCCGCAAATCCCGGCTACCAATTTCGCTCGGACGTGCGCCGATGGCCATGTGGTTTTTTCGGGCGTCGACCCGAAGCGGAACTCACTCGATGTCTTCGTCGCGAATGCCGACGGGGCCGACGCAAAAGTACTCACCTCTGGCAAGCTCGATTCTTTTCCCGCCTGCACCCCCGATGGAAAAACGGTGCTCTACGAGGATGCCGACAACCTGCTGGAGAAGGTCTCGGCCGAAGGTGGATCGCCGCAAAAGCTCACGGATTTGCCTGTTTTTAGCCGCACCACGATCTCACCCGACGGAAAGTTGGCAGCCTTCGTCACTTCGCTGGTGAATGAGTCGAAAGAAAAGCTGGCCCTGATCTCCCTCGATTCCAGCCAGCCCGCACGGTTCCTCGACTTCGAACGCCCGCGCGCGGAGTTTGCCTTCAGCTGGACGATTGGGTCCATCGCTTTCAGCGCCGACGGCAAGGGAATCGTCTACCCGATCCGCAACGGCGAGACCGACAATCTCTGGCTGCAGAACCTGGACGGCTCCCCCGGAAGGCAGCTCACCGATTTCAAATCCGAATTCATCCGCGATTTCGATTTCTCTCTCGACGGAAAACAACTTGCCGTTATTCGCGGCCATCGGGAAGCAGACGTCGTGCTGCTTCGCGAGTCGGAGAAGTGAGAACCGGGCTGGCGCACCCTTGCCGGGGACCATTTCTAACTGAGGATGGGGGCTGGCCCATACCTTCCCGAAATGGGGTTGCCCCACCCTTGTCGCGCTTTTTGCGACAGGGTGGGCAGAGCTCAGGAATTACAATCCCCGGAAATGCGCCTGAAACCCGTCCGCTACCAAAACCAACGCTGCCTGCACTTCATCACGTTCAGCTGTTACCGGCGGATGAAGCTGCTCGATTCGGGCGACGCCCGCAACGCCTTCGAGCGTGAGCTCGAACGCGTGCGCCGCTGGTACGGGTGCTATATTACCGGCTACGTGGTGATGGAGGCTGGCCCATACCTTCCCGAAATGGGGTTGCCCCACCCTTGTCGCGCTTTTTGCGACAGGGTGGGTAGAGCTCAGGAATTACAATCCCCAGAAATGCGCCTGAAACCTGTCCGCTACCAAAACCAGCGCTGCCTGCACTTCATCACCTTCAGCTGTTACCGGCGGATGAAGCTGCTCGATTCGGTCGACGCCCGCAACGCCTTCGAGCGTGAACTCGAACGCGTGCGCCGCTGGTACGGGTGCTATATTACCGGCTACGTGGTGATGCCGGAGCATGTTCATTTGCTGATCAGCGAACCGGAGCGGAGCGAGCTGTCAGTAGTAATGCAAATGCTCAAACAAATCACTTCTCGCCGACTCCGGCCTCAAGATCTGCCCCACTTGTGGCAAGTCCGTTATTACGATTTCCCGGTGTGGAGCGAGAAGAAAACGGTGGAGAAGCTGAGCTACATGCATTGGAATCCCGTCCGGCGGGGATTGGCCCCGCGCCGGGAGGACTGGAAGTGGAGCAGCTTCGTGGCGTGGGCCGAGGGCGCTGAGGGGCAGGTTGAAATCGAATGTCCGGCGACAGCCCGCAGGCGCGAACTGATGTGCGGGCAACCTGCATGATCCCACCCTTCGCCAAAGGCGGGCGAAAGGGTGGGGCAACCTGCCGGTACTCTCGGGGGGCCGACCGTTGGAACCACACGAGCTTCCCTCCAAGTAGGTTACTCATGGCGATGCACTCCATAGGTTATCGCATCTTTAGTTTTTTTCTATCGATGGTCGTGTGTGCCGGGTTCGCGGCAATAGGCCTGATAATTGCTTTCTGGCCTGCCACGTACATGCGCTGGCTACGTTGGTCAAACGTGGATCGCTATCCGCGTTGGGTACTTCGCGGATCCCCCGACCTCAGTCAGGATCAGTACGGCTGGCGATTCAGAAAGCTCGGAATTGTGTTTGCACTTTTCGGTATCCTTGCAGCTGTTCTGACCATATGGATTTATTGGGTTCAGTAGTGCCCTTGGTCTGAATCCCGCCACGGTCGGCCATATCTTTGTAGCGGTCGATCGCGTCGCGCATCTTCCACAGATCGATTCGCAGCTGCCGTTCCCGTTGGCGTTGGATGGTCAATCGCGCAAGCGGCAACGCCATCGTCGAGAGGAGCGAATGGCTGTTCTTAGAGGGCTCCCGCCGCGGCAGCTTGCCTCGCATTGCTCAGCAGCGTTCCCACAAAGCAACCAACCGACTGCAGTTTTTGCAGATCCTCCGGAGTGAAATCGGGTCCGGCGGCTTCGAGGCGAGGAGCCTTGCGGGATACTTGAATCACACCAATCACTTTTCCGTCTCGGGCGACGACGGGCGCCGACATCATTTTCTGAATCACTTGAGCGTCCAGCCCGGTGTCGCCCAGCTTGACCAGTTCGAAAATGCTGAAGTGCTTGACTTGCGTAAAGCCATTCGAGAGTTCGGCTTCTTTTGTACGCGCGGTGCGAGCCGCGAC
>JASICF010000204.1 GCA_030044775.1 Candidatus Sulfotelmatobacter sp.
GACTCCTTCCAGAATGTTCATAAGCGCCGGAATCTGATCGAAAAGATATTCTCGATTGCCCAGCAGCGAATTCATCAGGAAATCCTTTTGGAAGAATTTGTCGACGGGGGGAGATTGCGCCGCGCATCCTCGCAGGCGCGCCCGCTCGACGATTGCCATTTTCGTTGCCCAATATGCGCCCCAGCTCACGCCGTTCATTGCAAGGCGGTTCTTATCGATTTCGGGTCGCGATTGCGCGTAGTCGATCACGCGCGACAGCAACCGGTCAGCCGAGGGACTCGCCTTGATCGGGCTCTGGCCGGTTCCCGGACCATCCACGGCCAGATACGCGATGCCGTAGGGAAGAATTGCGCCAAACCGTTCGGCAAGATCTTCCTTGCGGCTATCGAGACCGTTAACTGCTATCACCAGGGGCACCGGGGATTTCGCATTTTTGGGCAGCCGGAGATAGCCGATGATTTCCTTGTCTTCAAATGGAATGCGGACTACTTCCAGCGGCGGATCGTAAAACTTTGCATGATCCAGAAACGCTTCGATGGCTTTTTCGTAAGAGCGCTGCTTGCCCGGTGAAGCTGGAAATGGCCAGCGTCCGAAAGAGTAGATTCTCCAGGCACGAAGGTAGTCGGCGTCGGCTTTCGCCGGATCGGTTCTCTCAAGCACCTTGGCGGCATTGAAATACCGATCAGCCACGTGCATAAAGGCCGCGGCCCACTCGTCTTTGTCGCTGGTGTGAATGCTCTCGAAAGCTTCTTTCACGTCGTTTGGATCTAGGCCGATCAACGGATACTGGCCTACTTCGGCGCGATGGATCGCCTCAACTTTGATCTCTTCGATGGTGCGTTCGTGGCCCTGTGAATATTCGCCGGAGCCGCCTTGCGCCGAAACATTGATACACATGAGAGCGAAGAATGCGAATACCAAAGCCGCAGAATAAAACAGGTTTCCGATCATCGTAGCGGGTTCCTTCTTTGACTCAGTGTGCGACTGCCTACGAAATAAAGAGCCGGACGGAACAGCGTCCGGCCTGCGAAGTTGCATTTAACTGCGAACTAGAACATGAATTTGCCGGCAAGCTGAACAGCCCGGCTGCCGCCCGACCCGATCACAGGGTTGGCTGCGGCGATATCGGGAGTGGCGCATCCGCAACCGAACGGGCGCACCGAAGGGTCGTTCAAGCCAAATCCGTTTTGCCCTCCGTAGGGATTCGCAAAATTGGGATGATTGAGGATATTGAAGAACTCGGCCCGGAACTGGATCCTGTAGCGATCGCCAAAGCGAAAGTTCTTGGCGAGAGAGAAATCGAGGTTTCTGAAACCTGTGTCGGGAAACATATTCCGGCTCATGTTTCCAAACTGGCCAAGGGGTGGCGGAAGCATGATCGAACTGCCGCTCGCGTAGCACCCGAAATAGGCGAGCGATTCTGTCGATGCTCCGGGCCGGCCACCATCCAATGCGAGAGCCTTCGCGTTGCAGGCGGTGTTGGCGCTGGGATCGACCGCCGTATCGTTTCCCGCGAAGTACGGGATACTAATCCCCTTGCCCGCTCTGAAATCTGAAGTGTTGCCGTAAAAACTCCAGCGAATCGGAGTATTCGCGGGTGGGCTCACTGGGAGCGGCCCAATACCCGAAGCGTCGGTGCCTTCATCCATCGGACCCCAGAATTGCGGTGTGGCAATGGTTGCAATCGCGTTAACCTCCCATCCCTGCAGCGCCTGCCCATAGCCCGCACGGCCGGGGATTGCATAGGTGAGTGAAAGGGTCAGGCGCTGCCGGATATCAAAATCGCTGTTTGCATATTCGGCTGCGGGATTGTAAGCGTTCTGCGGCAACCCCGAGCCGTAACCAAAATCCCAATTCGCGCCCACGTCATCAAGCGCGTGAGAATAAGTGTAGCCAGCAACCATGCTTAGGCCGTGATAGTTACGGGCGTTCAAGGTAGCCTGCAGCCCGTCATAGTTGGAGAGATAAACATTGGCCATTTGGAAGATGTTGCTCAAATAAGGAAACTTGCCATAGAACGGATCGTTGGTCTGCTCGAGGTTGGCAGAGTCATCCTGGCAAGCCGGATTGGTCGCCGTGGGATAGGCAAACGGCGCTCCCGCGGCTAGAGCGGCCTTCGTGCACGCAACAATTCCCGCGGCGGGCCAGCCTGATCCTACTGGAGGCTGATTGATATCGCGGATTCCAGTCGAATTAGAACCGTGATTTCCGACGTAAGCGATCTCAAAGGATAGGTTTGGCGTGATGGCGTGCTGCAGACTCAGCGTCCAGTTTCCAACGTAAGGAGTCGTGAGATTGCGATCGACAGTCATGATTGGACACGGGCTGTTAAAGCAATTGACCGTGCTTCCGCCATAAAGCGGGCCGTTCTGAGGATCCCAGGTAGTACCCGTCAGGAAATTCTTGATGGTAACGTTGCCGGTGGTGATCGTTCCGCCGGATGTGCCTCCAGCTGCATTGATCGGCGCGCCGGTCGGCACGCTGCCTGGGCCGAAAGCGTTGTTGAAGGCGATGAACGATTGCCAGTTCACCGTTTCATACATCAATCCGCCGCCGCCGCGCAGTACCGTCCTGCCGGTTCCAAACACATCCCATGCGAAGCCGAAACGCGGGCCGAAGTTGGCATGATCGGGGTTATACAAGCTGCCGATCTGATGACCGACCTGCACCATGCCCAGGTTCGGATCGAAGTTGCCCAGCAGATTATTAGCTTCCTGAACCACTGAGCTGTATTCGTAACGAATGCCTAAATTGAGAGTCAGGTTTCTCGTGAGCCGCCAGTCGTCCTGGAAGAATCCCGCGTAGGCCCAGTTATGCAGATGCAGGGTTGGATTACCCACTTCGTCCGTTGACTTAAACGGGAAACCTGCAAAAAAATCCTCCAGCGGTGTGGAAGTGCCTGTCAACACTCCACCGAGGAAGTTAATGCTGCCGCGGGCATTGCCATACGCCGCATTGATCACACCGTTGTGATGCAATTCGAAGCCGAATCGCAAGGCATGCTTTCCCTTGGTATAGGCGATCTGATCGACAAATTGAGTGATCGCGTCCGGTCCCTGGAACTTCGGCCATTTAAACCCGCCGAGCGTTGTGAAGTACCCGCCAAACCCGATACGCGGCAGCCCGCCGGTATAAGGACCGGTCACGCCTGTATCCAGGCCGTAGGCAGAGGCTGGTGTGTCGAGATCTCCCGGCAGAGTAGGCTGGTAGAGTCGGTTATAGCCGACGCGCGCTTCATTCACCCACCGGGCATTTGGAGTCCAAATCCAGTTGCCGCCCACCACTTGCGCGCGAGTGTGAATGTCGGAGAGCCATTGCGGCTGCAGTTCGGGAAAATCCTCGACTGTCCCAGAGTTGTTTCCAAAAAAGTACATGCCGCTGATGCTGTGCCGCTCGTTGAAGTGGTAATCAACTTTGCCGATTGCGTTATCGACGTGTACGACATTATTGAAACCGTTTGCGATATTGATGTTGGTTGTGTCGTTCGTGGGAAAGCCTTTGCCATTACAAGAAACCGTTCCGCCTGATACCGCGCAACCGGAGATGGTCTGGCTTGCAGGACTGACCTTCACGCCGCCAAGTTCCAGATCAGAGATCACGTCGGGAATGCTGTCGGCGCAGTCTCCTGCAAATCCGAAGGCGCAGGTTCCGTTCGAAGTCCCGTGCAGCATAAAGGGCGCGGTCACGCCGCCGTAAGAGTTGCCTACGTTATATCGCTGGCCTTCGTAGGCGCCGAAGAAAAACAACCTGTCTTTGATCAGCGGCCCGCCGAGGCTGCCACCGAACTGCTCGAGCGTGCGCGGCAATTTCGGAGCCGGCTCGGTGTTGAAGTAATTCCTGGCGTCCATCACGCCGTCGCGTCCGAAAGCAAAAGCCGTGCCGTGCAGCGTGTTGGTGCCGGATTTTAAGCCAACATTGACCACCGCGCCCGGCTTCCAGCCATACTCCGCCGGGGGGTTCTGCTGAACGTTGAATTCCTGAATTGAATCAATCGGCAGAATCGTTGCCGAATCGCCGGCGATTCCGGCTCCATTGATAATGGCCTGGCCCGAATACGGCTCGCTGTTGAAGAGGCCGTCGACAAAATATGCGTTGTCTTCTGCGCGCAGGCCGTCGGTGCTGGTCGTCGAAAAACCGCCGCCCGGATATCGCATGACGCCAGGTCGCAATTGCAGCAGATTTTCGTAGTTGCGTCCGTTGAGCGGCAGATCGTTGATCTCGCGGTTGCTTAGCGTTCCGCCCAGCGTGGCGGAAGTTGCGTTGACGAGCGGAATATCCGCGCTGACGGTGACGACTTCGGAGACGTTGCCGGTTTGTAGTGTGAAGTCGGCGCGCACATCCGATGCAACCTCGACGGCAATCGTAGGCCGCTGTATGGCTTTGAATCCCTTGGCTTCGACGCGAACGCCATAGGTCCCGGGGGCCAGATCGGGAACGACGTAGCTTCCCGCCGTGTCAGTGCTAAGTGCGCGCGACGTGCCGCGTTGTGTGTCTGTGACAACCACCGTCGCCCCAGCCACAGCCGCTCCGCTTTGATCGGTGACGCTGCCAAGGATGCGGCCCGCGGTGGTCTGCGCAATCGCGGACACACTCAGTAGAATCAATGAGAAAAGAAAACCCGCTGTGCGGATGGTTGAACTTGCAGGACCAGGAGATTCAACTGTGCTTCGGAATGGCATCAGCATATCCTCCGCGGCCATTGGTCTGACAGCCATACCATTGCTTTGAACGCGAAGTCAAGGAAATTCGCTTCGTGGTTTCGAGCGACGCTTTTGAGCAGAGCACATAGGAATCGAAGGGATACGGCGGGCAAGTTGAATTTTCGCTTGCGGGCCAGTCGCGCCGGCTGCTATTGTTTAGCTGTCATACCACCATACCGTTAAGCCCTATGTTCCTTTCATCCTGTGAGAACGCGAATGAGGCCACGCGGACTCTGGACCTGCGGTATAGTAGCCAGACCGCCAGTTCCCCCCAGCTGGTTAGGGCGGGAGGGTTGCCAGTGTATAAAGTTGTGCGGACTTCGCGCCTCTACGAGCAAATTGTTCGGCAGATCGAAGAGTCTGTCCTCAAGGGCACATTAAAACCAGGCGATCAGCTTCCAGCCGAACGAGAACTTGCGCAGCAACTCGGGGTAAGCCGCACTGCGGTGCGCGAGGCGGTTAAGGCGCTTCGCGAAAAAGGCTTGGTGGAAGCGTACTCCGGGCGCGGCACTTTCATCACCGACGGTACGTCGCACGCCGCGCGTCAATCGTTCGATCTCATGGTGAAAATCGGGCAGCAGGAAAGTTCCGCCAATCTGGCCGAGCTGCGCCTGATTCTGGAGCCGGGCATCGCCGCGTTGGCGGCGCTGCGTATCGAGGAGGAATATCTCGTGGCGATGCGTGACGCCGTCGCTGTGATGGATCGTTCGCTGAAAGATCCGGCTGCCTACATTGAGGCCGATCTCGATTTTCATCTGGCTTTGGCGGAGACGGTTGCGAATCCGCTGATTCTTTCCTTGATTGATTCCATCGTGGGATTGTTGCGCGAACAGCGCATTAAGATTTTCAACGTGGAAGGCGGGCCCCAGCGTGGCCAGGTTCATCACAAGCGCATTCTCGAGGCGATGGAACAGCGCAATCCCGAGATGGCTCGTAGCGCGATGAGTGCGCATTTGGAACAAGTGCGCCAGGATTCACAGGTTTCGGATAGTCACAAGAGCTTGAAAAAGCCGAAGCCGGTTACAAAAGCTGTTTCATAATTTCGCAATTGCCAATCGAGAGCCATCGCTAAGAACGGTTCTTAAGAAAGATTTCGGAGGTCACGCGCGGATGGCGAAAGTGGGATTCATCGGGCTGGGAGTGATGGGCGGCAATATGGTAGACCGTCTGCTCGGCAAAGGCCATAGCGTGACCGGCTACAACCGTACTCGCGCAAAAGCGCAATGGCTCATCGAGAAGGGCATGCAGTGGGCCGATTCGCCGCGCGCCGTTGTTGTGGCCTCCGATTTCACTTTTGCCATGGTAACCAACGCGGCGGCAATCTCCGCCATTACCGATGGCCCGGATGGGATGCTGGCTGGCTTGAGCGCGGGCAAGGTCTTCATCGATATGAGCACGGTGAGCCCGAATGTGAGCCGGGCCACGGCCGCCAAAGTCCGCGAAAAAGGCGCGGATATGGTCGACTCCCCGGTTTCCGGCAGCGTCATCACATTGCAGCAGGGAAAGCTCTCGGTCATGGTCGGCGGACGCAAAGAAACGTTTGAAAAGGTGAAGCCGCTGCTTCTCGATATTGGTCCTAAAGTGACGCATGTCGGCGATAACGGGCTTGCGCTCGCAATGAAGATTGCAGTGAACCTGAGCTTGGCGGTACAAATGCTCGCTTTTTCGGAAGGCGTCTTGCTCGCGGAAAAAAGCGGCATCCGGCGCGAAACCGCCGTCGACGTGCTGGTTCACAGCGCGGTCGCCTCGCCGATGATTCAATATCGCGGGCCGTTTGTGCTGCAACAGCCGGAAGAGGCCTGGTTTGACGTGAACATGATGCAGAAAGACATGGTGCTCGCCATGGAACTCGGACGCCAGCTCGATGTGCCGTTGCCGACCACGGCTGCCAGCAACGAATTCCTCACCGCTGCCCGCGGCATGGGATGGACGAAGTACGATTTCGCCTGCATGTTTGATGTGCTTGCGGCGATGTCCGGCGTGTCAACGCCAGTTACCAGGGGCGGCCCAAAGAGATGAATCCCGTGACGTCCAATCCGGAAATTGCCCGCGAACCGGCTGGAAGCGCAACCACGGAGCAAGCCCGTTGGCTTCATGCTTACCGGCAGATGGTGAGCATTCGTCTTTTTGAAGAACAGGTGAACGAGCTTTACACGCGGGCGCTCATG
Organism: Candidatus Sulfotelmatobacter sp.; assembly: GCA_030044775.1. GTDB lineage: Bacteria > Acidobacteriota > Terriglobia > Terriglobales > Acidobacteriaceae > Sulfotelmatobacter. Next base: position 6,869 of record JASICF010000204.1, read on the forward strand.
CCCGGGCTAGCTCACCTCTATAGCGGCGAGGAAGCAGTCGCGGTGGGAATTTGCGAGGCGCTGCGCGTCGATGATTACATTACGAGCACGCATCGCGGCCACGGACATTGCCTGGCCAAAGGTGCATCGCCCGACCGCATGTTTGCCGAATTATTGGGTAAGGAAGCGGGCTATTGCAGGGGAAAAGGCGGGTCGATGCACATTGCCGACCCAGCCACCGGCAATCTCGGCGCAAACGCAATTGTTGGCGGCAGTTTAGGAATCGCCACGGGCGCCGCTTTTGCCGCGAAGAATCTCGGCAACGGGCGCGTTGCGGTTTGTTTTTTTGGCGAAGGAGCGCTCGGCCAGGGATCCTTGTACGAAGTGATGAACCTTGCGCAACTGTGGAAGCTGCCGGTGATCTACGTCTGCGAAAACAATCAGTACAACGAGTACACGCATTTCCAGGAAACGACCGCCGGAACGATTCTCGGCCGCGCCCATGCTTTCGGTATTGAAACCGACATGGTCGATGGACAGGATGTGCGCGCCGTAAACAAGATCGCTACCGGTTTGATCAAGCGGGCCCGCTCTGGCGCAGGCCCAGCCTTCCTGCAGTGCGACACGTATCGCTACAGCGGCCATCACATCGGCGATATCAACCGCGAATACTATCGCTCGAAGCAGGAAGAGCAGATCTGGAAGTCCGATCGCGACCCGATCAAAGTGCTGGGATCATGGTTGATCGAGCAACGGCATTCCGACGCAGTATCTTTAGAACAAATTTGGAGCCAGGTTCGCGAAGAGATGGAATCAGCCGTAAAGTTCGCCATTGACGCGCCTTATCCGAGTGTCGAGGAAGTGGATCAACACGTTTATGCCTGAGCGCGAACTCACATTTGCGCAAGCGGTACGGGAAGCTCTCGCCGAAGAAATGCGCCGTGATTCCCGGGTCTGCATTCTCG
>JASICF010000205.1 GCA_030044775.1 Candidatus Sulfotelmatobacter sp.
AGGAGATTTGCCGATCCGATGCTTTAGAGTCTCGCCCGCGAGAAACTCCATGGCGATGAATGCGCTGCCCTCATGCTCGCCGATGTCATAAATTGTGCAGATATTGGGGTGGTTGAGAGCCGAAGCTGCCTGGGCTTCGCGTTCGAATCGGGCCAGCCACTGCGGATCGCGCGCTAGATTTTCCGGGAGAAACTTCAGAGCCACGAAGCGGTGAAGGCGGCTATCTTCTGCCTTGTACACAACGCCCATTCCTCCGCCGCCAAGTTTTTCGAGGATCCGATAATGAGATATCTTGCTGCCAATCCGCGCGTTGTCGTTTATGCCCGCCTCATTCGCAATCTGCCTAGCCAGAAGTTCCGCCGCCGGCAACTCCATAAAGCGCTCGGCCTTTTTCTCGTGAGTCAACAGGGATAGCAGTTCGTGAAGAAGCTCTTTGTCTTCGGCGCAGGCGTCTTCGAGAAATCGGGCTCGGGAACCCGCATCCAGTTCCAAAGCCCGGTGATAAAGTTCCTCTATCCGAGACCAGCGTTGCGTCCCCACTGTTAAACCTTTCTCTGAGTTCGCGCAGAACCCAAATTCTTGCCAGCCTCCCATCATTCTCTGCGCAAGGGCACACGCCCCCGGCGTTGCGCCTAGTGAACTGCAAGAGGAGCCGTATCGTTCGGGAGCGCTCTGAGCGCGGTTCTGGCTTCCTCAAGCGTATTGGCAAAATATTGGTTTTTCGGGCTGGCCGCTAGCGACTCCTCCAACATCTTCTCTGCCCGTTCAAGGTCCTGAGAAGCGGACTCCGGTTGATGGAGGCGGGCTTCAATTCTTCCCGCGTATATAAGGGTCGTCGCGTGATCCACCGCGTTGGTTAAGGAGTCCGGATCTTGCCGCGCCACATCTCGATATATTGCGTCCGCTCTTCGCTCAAACCTCAGAGCTTCTTGCAGAGAGCGCATGATGTACAGAGCGACTCCCATCGTCATGTTTGTATTGGCAAAATCGGCCCTGGCCTGCACATTATTGGGATCCGACTTAACCATCGCTCCGTTAATCTCAATTGCCTTCCCGCAAAGTCCTCGCACCTCCGAAAAGGAACCGGCATAGGCGAGGCTGGCGCACAGAGACTCATAATCATTGATGAGCCATCGCTGGAATTCTGAATTGTTTGGATCACGCGCGGTAAGTTCTTCAGAGATGCCGAGTCCCTTCCGGGATTCGGCCGCAGCTTCTGCGTACTTCTTATCGTATTTGAGCACCATGGCGAGGTAAGCGTGGGAACGCCATACCCCTCCTAAAAACCGAAGGCTGGAGGGAGCCTTTTCGGAAAGGGACTGGTCCAGGGCAAGCGCCTGGTGGAGATGGTCGATAGCGGAAGCGTAGTTGCCAAGGGATTGCTCGACGTCTGCAATACCGATGTGCGACCCCGCAATTTTGTATCTCAGTTCCTCCGAATCATGTGTCGCTTGCAGCTTTCGCTCGATCTCCAGCCGCCGTTGGTAAAAATCGAGAGCGCCATCCAGTTCTCCCAAGGCAGTGTAAACTGCCGCCATGTTCGACATCGTCCCGAGGAGATCCATTTGTAGAGCAACATCGTCGGGGTTCGCCGCCACCAGGTTCTGCCGAATCGCCAGCGCTTTCGTGTAAAGCTCGCGTGCCTGCTGAAACGATCCGCCCACGTGCGGGTGGCCCTCCTCCGCCCGGATTCGTCCAATACGTTCATAGGCGGCGGCCAGATCGCGCAACGTCGCCGGATCGTCATTCGCCTCAGCCGCAATTTGCTCAAGGTATTCCAAGGAACGGCGTACAACCAGTTCCCGCGCTGCGGTCGAGCCGGGCAAGTTCTCGATTGAGTCGTGAAACTCGAAAAGCATCGAATTCGTCAGCTTGCGCAGCGCCTCAAAACGTTGCTCAGCGCGGAAACGGGCCATCCGGGCGACTCGCGCCTCACGGATAATGGCAACCGCGCCGGAGAACATGATCAGCAGGATAACGGCTGCCACGCTCAGCATAAGTTTATTGCGCCGGACGAATTTGGCAGCGCGATAGCTGAACGTACCGCGACGAGCTGACACCGGCAGACCGAGCGCGTAAGCTTGCAAGTCATCAGCCAACGCTTGTGCCGAGGTATATCTGTGTTGCGGCTCCTTGCGCAAAGCCTTCAGCAGGATTTGATCGAGATCCCCCGATAACGTGCGCGCCAACTTTTCAGGAGTGGTGTTTCGGCACGCGCTCAGCGACTCAGGCGAGATCTTGTCGACGGCGGTTGACGCACGGAAAACCGCAGCTGTGCTAGGCCTTTCCGGTTCGACTTCGCAGATTGCGCGGGCAAGCTCATGTGGGGCGTGATTTGGCGCCCTGTACGGGAGGCGTCCCGTAAGAATCTCGTAAAGAACCACACCTAACGAGTAAACGTCGGTTGCGGTCGAGATCGCGTCCCCTTTAATCTGCTCCGGACTGGCGTAAGCGGGTGTGAATGCACCGGTCATGGTGGTCTGGTGCTGGCGGGGATCTGCATCGACTTCGAGAATTTTCGCGATACCAAAATCCATTAGCTTGGCATCGCCATCGGGAGTAGTCAGAATATTGTCAGGCTTGATGTCCCGGTGGATGATGAGGTGTTGATGCGCATAATGGACCGCCGAGCAAACCTGAACGAAAAGCTTGAGGCGGTCAGCAATAGACAGGCGATGGTTGTCGCAATAAGCCGTGATTGGCTCCCCCTGGATGTACTCCATCACCAGATAGGGAACGCCATCGTCGGTTGTCCCTCCATCGAATAGGCGAGCGATATTAGGATGGTCGAGGCTCGCCAATATCTGTCGCTCGACCTTGAATCGCTTTATGAAGAATGGGGAGTGGCGGCCCGTATTGATAAGCTTCAAGGCAACATGCCTCTCGTAGGCATGGTCGGCACGAATGGCACGGAAAACGTCCCCCATACCTCCGCCGCCGAGCCTTTCGACCACGCGATAATGGGAAATCGTTGTGCCGATGAGCCGGTGGTCATCTTCCAGTTTTGCTTCGTTCGCGATCAGTTCGCCGATCAGTTCGACTGCCGGCGTTTCCAGGAACTGCTCCGATTTTTTCTGTTGAGCAAGCAGAGACTCGAGCTCCCGGCGAAGCTGCTCATCTCCACCACAAGCATGTCTGAGGAATTCCACCCGAAGCGCATCGTCGAGCTTCACCGCCCTGTGAAAGAGTTCTTCGATCTGTAGCCAGCGCGTGTTCTCCACGGCTAGGTCTCCTGGCTTAGCTCTCGCAGAAGCCACACCTTTGCCAGTCGCCAATCCCTCACCACGGTTTCGGTCGACACACGCAGGACTTCTGCGGTTTCTTCAATGCTCAGGCCGCCGAAGAACCTCAGTTCTACGACTTTGCTCTTTCTCTCGTCCACCACCGCCAGCGATTTCAATGCGCCATCAATGGCGACGATGTCGCTATCCGGCTCGCATGAAACCAGCGGCGCTTCGTCGAGCGAGATCTGGATGGTTCCCCCGCCGCGTTTCTGATATCCACGGGACCGCGCAAAATCGATCAGAATTCGTCGCATCAGTTGCGCCGAGACTGCAAAAAAATGCGCACGATCCTGCCAATTGACCCTCCCACAATCGACCAGCCGCAAGTACACCTCGTTGACCAGCGCCGTGGTTTGCAACGTGTGGTCGGTGCGTTCGCCGGCCATACAACGCCGCGCCACCGAGTGCAATTCGTCGTACACAAGTGGAGTCAGTTTTTCGAGCGCGGACTTGTCCCCCGCAGTCCAGGCCCTCAAAAGCTGGGTGACTTCGTGGTTCGAGGGCAAAGCCATATTAAATAGTGATCAGCGGGGCAAAAAGTTTCACACCATGCTGCGGCGGGGGAGCCGACAGTTGCAAGTTGGTGAGAGTCGAATTTTTTTCTTTGCCCCTTACTGTTTTTGCCTGCATTTCGCGCCTTATTCAATAGTGGGCGTTCGCAAGCAAAACACATGTGGGCCAGATGCCGGTATCGCTTCCCGCACGGCGGCTATCGACATTGCGGCAAGACTCTACACCACCCGGTTCTGTTCGTCAACGCTCGCCTGGAGGCGCTCCCATGAAACTTCGTCTATGGTTGTTTATTGCGGTTTGGGGTTTTCTGAAGCTGCAGGCGGTGACTCAGGCCGCTCCCGCCAGTTCGGTCTCTGTTTCCGTTCCACCGATCATTCAGTTTTCCAACGTCGCCAGTGACGAGGGCGGAACGCCTCTGACCGGCACGGCCAGCGTCACTTTCTCTTTATATAACACTGCGGTTGGCGGGCAGCCGCTCTGGAGCGAGACGCAGAACGTGCAACTCGGCAGCGGCGGACAATACTCGGTCTATCTCGGACTGACGCAGACGAATGGATTGCCCACGAACCTATTCACCAGCGGCCAAGCGCAATGGCTCGGTGTGAAGATCTCGGGCCAGCCGGAGCAGCCGCGGGTATACCTGGTGAGCGTGCCGTATGCCATGAAGGCGGGGGACGCGGCAACGATCGGGGGATTGCCGCCGTCCGCTTTTGTTATGGCGGCTGCCGGTTCGGGCTCATCGACGGCGGTTGCGGCCGCCAGCGATGCGGGTGCGGCGGGAGGCTCCTCGGTTTCGCCCAACGGCGCGATTACGGGCTCGGGCACGGTCGATTACATCCCGCTGTGGGATACGGCTTCCGACATTATCAGTTCAATCCTCTATCAATCCGGTTCAGGAGCCACAGCCAAAATCGGCATCAACAATGCCACGCCCGCAGCCACGCTTGACGTGAAAGGCACGGCCAACTTGCGGGGCACGACGACGGTGATGGGAATGCTGGTGCTGCCCACAACCGGCGCGGCGACGAGCTCGGCCGGCAAGAACTCTGAGCCCATTACGCAAGCAGCTTCAGCTTATAACAGCAGCACCGGCGCGGCGGTCAATCAGACGTTTGAGTGGCTGGCTGAGCCGGAAAATAACGACACGAGCACGGCAAGCGGCACGTTGAATCTGTTGTTCGGTCAAGGCGCGGCGAAACCGGCGGAGACAGGACTGCATATTGCGACCAACGGACAGATCACGTTCGCCGCCGGGCAGACGTTTCCGGGCACAGGCAGCGGCACGGTCACAAGCGTGGGCAGCGGGACAGGACTGACCGGGGGGCCGATCACGAGCAGCGGCACGCTGCAGATCGATCCCACGGTAGTGCCGGAACTGAATGCCGCCAGCAACACGTTCACCGGCAGCATTGGCGCGAGTAGTTTTACCGGCAACGGCGCTGGACTGACGAACGTGAACGCCGCCACGCTCAATGGACTCACTTCGAGTGCTTTCGCACCTGCAGGCACCTACGCCACGCTGGGCGCCAACACGTTCAGCGCTACGCAGACGATCAGCACGGGAGACCTGGCTTTGAGTACTGGGAATCTTGATCTGTCGGCAACTGGGGCAATTAAACTCGGCGGTATCCCATTTGCCTTCGGCACCCCGTACAGTTTCAGCAACGGCAGCAACAGCGGAGCTGATGCGTTCCTGGGATTCGCCGGAAACAGCACTTCGACCGGCAGTTTCAATACCGCCGTTGGAAATTTCGCGCTCGAAGCCGACTCGACGGGTGCGAACAATGTCGCTGTCGGCTACAGTTCCCTGCTTCAGAACACTACGGGCAGCTCCAACACGGCAGTCGGCGACATTGCAGGAATCACCGCCGACAACAGCGCCATGACTGGGTCTAACAACACCTTCTTGGGTTCTAGTGCATTGGCCTCGACCGGCACACTCAGCAATGCCACCGCCATCGGGTTCACTGCCGAGGTCGCAGAGAGCAATGCGCTCGTGCTGGGCGGCAC